>NZ_JALBGW010000149.1:0-11652 GCF_023006485.1 Neorhizobium sp. BETTINA12A | reverse complement strand
GGTTTCGGGGGTGCGCTGATGCTGCCGACGGCGCGGCTGATCCTGGTGCGTTCGGTGCCGCGCGAGGAACTGGTTTCCGCCATGGTGCTGATGAGCATGCCGGCCGTAGTCGGCCCGGCGATCGGACCGCTGCTCGGCGGCTTCATCACCGGCGTCAGTTCATGGCACTGGATCTTCTGGATCAACCTGCCGGTCGGCATCGTGGCGATCATCCTGACGCTCGCGCTGATCGACAATATCCCGCCGACCGAACGCACCTCTTTCGATTTCCCGGGCTTCGTCTTCACCGGCGCCGGCATCGGCGCGGTCATTTTCGGCTTCGATTCCTTCGCCCGCGGCATGAATTCGAGTGCGTTGGCCCTGGCTGTGGTCGGCTTCTCGCTGCTCGGCCTTTACATCCGCCATGCGCGCAACACGCCGAACGCGATCCTCGACCTGAAACTCTTCCGGTATCCGACATTCCGCTCGAGCGTCACCGGCGGTTCGCTGTTCAGGATCAGCATGGGCGCCCTGCCGTTCATGCTGCCGCTGCTGATGCAGGAGGTTTTTCACTACACGCCGCTGCAATCCGGCGCGATCACCTTCGTGTCGACGATCGGCGCCTTCGGCATGCGAACCATGACGAGACGTATCCTGCGCCGTTTTGGCTTCCGCAACGTCCTCTTATGGAACGCGCTGATCGCCAGCGTGTCGATGGCGCTGCTGGCCACGTTCACACCCGCCACGGCGCCGGCCATCATGGTCGCCATCATCCTGCTCGGCGGCTTCTTCAGGGCCTTGCAGTTCACATCACTGAACACGCTGACATTTGCGGAAACGGAAGATTCCGAGATGAGCCACGCGACATCGCTGTCGCAGATGGCGCAACGCATCGCCCAGAGCACCGGCGTCGCGATGTCGGCCATGCTCTTGCACTATTTTTCCGGCGGCTCCGAGACGCTCACCAACTTCGCCTTCGCGATGTCCTTCATCATCATCGCGATCATTTCCGCCTCTTCGTGTTTCTCGTTCTTCCGCCTGTCAGAGACGGCCGGCGACGTGCTTTCGGGCCGGAACAAGAAGGTGAAGGAAGGACCGATCGCCGCCGAACAGGCCGACGCGGCGGAGTAAGAGGCCGCCGAGGTAAAAACGAACATGGCTTGTGTTAAAGCTCGCCGACATATGCCGGCGAGCCCTCCGCGGCTGCGACCCCGTTTTGTGATCGGTTGCAGCCGACGTGAGCAGACGCGCGAACGAGCCCTCGGCCGGGCAGTCCAGTTACGGATGCGCGGGCAGGCGGTTCGCGGAAACGCGATCGTTTCCTCTCTTCGATCCTTCGGTCCGCGAGCGGACTATTGGACGAGGGAAGCGGCGTTTCGTGTCGTTGGAGCTTTGGTCGGCTTTGCGTCGACCGGGACGATATCGACGACCTCGGAGAGCAGGAACTGCTTCGGAGAACCACAAATGGTGGCGTAGACGATCCGGTCTAATATTTTCAGGCTTTCGGACACGAATGTCCTTTGGTCGCCATTGTCGAGCACCGATACAACGTACATGTTGATCCCATAGAGGTTAGGCGCGCAGGTCATTCGCGCACCGATATTTCTAGCCAACCATGGTTAACGCGACGTTAATGATGGAGGGCGCGCCGTGCCTAAGTAAGCCTTTCGACTATCTCTCTCCGAAACCAGCGCCTTACATTGCATCTCTTGAAACGCACCCGCCGACATGCCACGTCTCGCACCAGAAACTTTAGCCCGTAAACGTCAAGCTCGCGATGAAACCTGATCCGATCGCATCCGAATTCTTCGAAGCGCTGACCAAGGTCAGCCGCAAGATCCGTACTGCTTTCAATCAGCAGGTCACGGCGCATGGGCTGACCTATCCGCGCGCCCGCGCCCTGTTCCGCCTTGCCAAGAAGCAGAACATGACGCAGAGCGAGCTCGCCTGCGAGCTGGAGCTCGAACAGGCGACCATGGTGCGCCTCCTCGACCGCATGGAGGAGAACGGCCTGATCGAACGCCGGCCGGACCCCAGCGACCGCCGCGTCAAGCTTCTGTTCCTGACGGCCCATGGCGAAGAGCAGGCGGAACTCGTCCGCTCGATTGCCGACCGGATGCGCGAGCAGATCTTCAGCAACATCGACCCCGACCAGATGCATGGCGCCGTGGCGCTGTTCGAGCGCATCACCGCCAATATCGGCGAACTGGAGGACATCGATATCCTCGCGTGAGGCGGTCGCGCCTGTTCGGTATTCTTGCCGCGGGGCGTTTTGTTGTCAGCCGACCGGATCTTTGCGCCGGCGCGCATGAAACGGGTGGGCGCCACTCGCTTTCGGCCTGTAATGCTGCGGGCCTCATGAACACTCGAGCTCCAACATGGCGCCATTATCGGCACCGCACGCATCGCCGCCGGGCGTCGCAACAGTCTTCAATCCCAGCCCGTCGAAGCCCTACGGCGGGGGAAACCGGCATTCGCCGCGGACTACGCCGAAAAGACCTGCGTGTTCGTCCGCTTCCCTGGCGAGGCGTCCTCCGGTGCACCATCATCCACACCACCCACCCCATTCCTCATTTGACGCGCCGCAGCAATCGGCTAACATTGGTGGAAACTCCAGGTATTTCCCATGAGCGTCCGCCCTCCCCAGTCGTTCCATCAGCCAGGTTTCGCCAATACCGGCTTCAACGTCCTCGAATACGAGCTGATGTCCGAGCGCGCGGCAGCGCTGGGGCGGCAGGGGCTGAAGGTGGAGGAAGCGCTCGGCGCGTTGAATGCCTGGAACCCGGAGCGCGACAGCGAAGTGCTGCGCGAGAGGCTTCGCGACGATGCGGCGGATGCCGTCTGGGGACTGTTCATCCAGCGCGAAATCTGCGGTCTTCGGAACAATCGCGACATCATCAAGCGGTATGCGATCCCGGGCGAGGTGCTTGCGAGAGTGGGGGCGGTCCGCAAGTGAAATCCATTCCCCAGGTAAAATTCGAAGTGAAATTTGAAATTGCCGGCAGGCCGCTGATCGAAGCGCTGCGGCTGAATGATGGATTTGAGCAATGTCCAGACCGGTGATCGGCGTGATCGGTAATACCCATAGTGTCGAAAACCGCTTTTCTGCTCAGCTCGTCGGTGAGCAGAATCTGAGGGCAATCGCGGACGTTACCGGCGCCCTGCCGCTGATGTTTGCCGGCAATCCGAACATCACCGACATTCCGACTCTGCTCGAAACCGTCCACGGCATCCTCTTGACCGGAGGCCGCGCCAATGTCCATCCGAGCCACTTCAACACCGAGCCGCATGCTCGCCACGAACCCTATGACCAGAACCGCGACGCGGTCGCCCTGCCGCTGATCAATGCCTGCGTTGCCGCCGGCATACCGGTCTTCGGCATCTGTCGCGGTTTTCAGGAAATGAACGTCGCGGCCGGCGGCTCGCTGCACCCGGAGATCCGCGAACTGCCCGGCCGCATGAACCACCGCATGCCGCGCCTGGAAAACGGCGAAATCCACCCGGACCTGACCGTCGTCTTTGCCGACCGGCACGACGTCCGGCTGACCCCGGACGGCACGTTCGCGCGCCTGCTCGGCCGCGAGACGATCCGGGTCAATTCCCTCCACGGCCAGGGGATAGACGAGCTGGGAAACCGCATCGTCGTGGAAGGCGTGGCGGAAGACGGCACGATCGAGGCGATCCGGTTCAAGGAGGCGGAAGGGTTTGCCCTTGGCGTCCAGTGGCATGCGGAATACGACCCGCAGGTCAATCCCATCAACCGGGCCCTGTTCGAGGCCTTTGGCGAAGCCGTCCGGGCACGCAGGAACGCCGGCTGATATCTGCCATTCAACTTGCCGATCCGACCGCGGCGCATATAGTGCCCATCGTATTTTGGGGGATTCGGCGATGCGGGCAAACGCAAGGTATCTGGCAATTCTGTTGGCGGGCCTTGCCGTCCTTGGTGCCGGAAACGTCCCGGCACGTGCCGATTTTTCAGGGCCGCTCAGTCCCGGCGCCTTCGAAGCGACGCTGAACATGGGGCCGATCGCCGAGACGCTGCGCCGGCAGATGCAGCGCAAGGGCAACCAGGGCCCCGCATCCGCCACCCCAGAGACCGCCCGGCCGGTGCGGCCGGACAGTTTCCGTTACGTCCCCTCGAAAGCCCGCCGCACGGCCAATCTCGCCGGCTTCGTCGCCAAGAGCCGGGCTGCCGATCCGAAGGGTGCGGACGACCTCGCTCAGCTGGTCGCCTCCCGCGACATCATCGAGGAAATGCGGACACCGCTCGCCAAATACGGGTTGCGGATCGACAACCTGGCCGACGCCTATACGGTCTGGTGGATCGGTGCCTGGCAGGCGACGCGCGGTTCGACCGACGATCCGAGCCAGGCGGCAACGGCTGCCGTCAAGCAGCAGGTGATGCGCACCATGGCTTCGGTTCCCGAATTCGCCAACGCCAATGACAGCCTCAAGCAGTCCATGTCGGAAGCCCTGTTCATGCAGGCGCTGCTGCTCGGCGTCGGGCTCGAACAGGCCAAGGGCAATGCCGCTCGGACCAAGGCGATCGGCCGTGCCGCTGCCGAAGGTGCCCGTGGCATGGGGCTCGACCTCGCCTCGATGACGCTGACCGATGAAGGTTTCAAGCCGGCGGACTGAATCGGCCCGGTATGAACTGACCCCCGATGATCTGCACCGGGCTCGATACGGTGGAGGCCTCGGCGGCAAGTTGACAGGTGTCAACAAAGTCTTAATGGCGCGGCCGGCCGGCGCCATCCTTTGACTCGCGTACCCCGTTCGGCCGTCTTGGCAACCGGAGAAACCAGGAATAGCCTTGGTTCCGGAAGTTTGGAGGGCGACATGACATCGAGTTTCAATGTCCGCAACGCGGGCGGTTACGAGCAACTCATGGGGCGCTGGAGCCAGAGGCTGGCACCCCAGCTGATCGATTTCGCCGGTCTTGAAGACGGAGAAAGGGTTCTCGACGTCGGCTGCGGCACCGGAAGCCTGACATTCGCACTGCCGAAGGCAGCCAATCTTTCCGAGATCGCGGCAATCGACTATTCGCCCGTCTTCGTCGAGGAGGCAATCCGCCGCAACACCGATCCGAGGATCAGGATCAGCCAGGCGGATGCCTGTGCGCTGCCATTCGAGGACGGTTATTTCGACCGGGCGATGGCGCTTCTCGTCCTGCATTTCGTGCCGGAAGCGGACAAGGCCGTCGCCGAAATGCGGCGCGTGGTGCGGCCGGGCGGAGTGGTGGCTGCGACCGTCTGGGATCATCTCGGCGGCATGCCCGCCATGCGGATGATGTGGGACACGGTCTCGATGCTGGACGACAATGCCCGGCAGATGCGAAGCCACCATTTCTTCCAGCCGATGATGCAGCCGGGCGAGATGAAGGACAGCTTCATCCGCCAGGGCCTCGTCGACGTGGCGGAAGTTTCGCTGATGATCCGGATGGATTTTCAGTCCTTCGATGACTACTGGGCGCCGATCGCCGCCGGCGAAGGACCGCTCGGCAAATATGTGGCCTCGCTCGACCCGGCGCTCCGGGCGAAAACCGATGCCGCGGTCAGGGCCGCTTACGAGGCGGGCAGGCCGGACGGTCCTCGGTCGTTCGTCTCCGTCGCCTGGGCCTGCCGGGGCGTGGTTCCCTCCGCCTGATCGCCTGACGCTGAAAACACACTGCCTTCCCGGCATTGCCAACGGGAGAGCGTTCGTCGTCCAATCCGGTTCGACCAATCAATGCGTCGTGTTCGCCCGACCACCCTTCTTCTTCGCATCGTGCGTATGGTGGCTGTCGCGTTCGCCGCCGCCGCCCGAAACGCGGCTGGTGGAACGCAGATCGTCATCGGCCGGCGGCTTCTTCACGTCCAGCGGCACACCCTTTTTCGCGTTGGGGGCATTTTCATGGGACGCGCCTGGCCCGCCCTGGCGGATGCTTGCGGGTGTCTTCTGCGATGTCGACATGATGAACTCCCTATCGGTCCTGCTGATAACCCTGATGGGTCGTGTTGACTTTGGTATTGCCTTGCTGGCCCTGCTTGCCGGGATCATTCGCCGCCTGGGGTTTGCCGCGCTTGATGTCGGACGTATGGACCTGTTCGCCGGAGCCCTTGTGGCTCAAGTTTTCCGAGGGCGTCGGGGGAAGTTTGCTGCTCATGAAGGGTCTCCTTTTCTTGCGGTTCCCACTGGTCTAACCCGCAGCGAGTCACGATGTTCCATCCGACGCGTTGTTGCCGCCGGGAGTGAGGAACCCCCGCCCGCGCTCTCGCGTTCGAACAGGTTAACGAGGCAGGGAGGGCATCGATGAACGACCTTCAGGATCAGCTTGCCGCCGCGATCAAGCAGGCTGCATTGCCGATAGAACGCAAATGGTGGCACACCGCCACCGTCTACCAGGTCTACCCGCGCAGTTTCTGCGATCTCAACGGCGATGGCGTCGGCGATATTCCCGGCATCACCTCCAAGCTCGACTATCTGAAATCCCTCGGCATCGACGTGATCTGGCTGTCGCCGATCTACAAGTCGCCGATGGACGACAACGGCTACGACATTTCCGATTACCAGGACATCGCCCCGGAATTCGGCACGCTTAGCGATTTCGACAGGCTGGTATCGGAGGCGAAAAGACGGAGTATCGGCATCGTCCTCGATCTCGTCGTCAACCATACGTCGGACGAACATCCGTGGTTCGTCGAGAGCCGCAAGGGCCCGGGCAACCCGTTCCGCGATTTCTATATCTGGCGCAAACCCGCTGCGGACGGCGGGCCGCCGAACAGCCTCAAATCCTCCTTCGGCGGGCCGGCCTGGACGCTCGATCCCTTGAGCGGCGAATATTACCTGCATCTGTTTTCGACCCGCCAGCCGGATCTCAACTGGGAAAACCCGGCGGTTCGGGCGGAGATCTACAAGATGATGAACTGGTGGCTGGAGCGCGGCATTGCCGGTTTCCGCATGGATGTCATCGACTATATCGGCAAGCAGGTGGACCAGGAGATCGTCCACGACGGTCCCCACCTGCACGACTACCTGCAGGAAATGAACCGCAAGACATTCGGCAATCGCGATATCCTGACCGTCGGCGAGACCTGGAGCGCGACGCCCGGTTCGGCTCTCCTCTATTCCGGCCGCAACCGCCACGAACTGTCGATGATCTTCCAGTTCGAGCACGTCACCCAGCAATGGGACGAGGTGTTCGGCAAATGGCGCTCGAAACCGTTCGACCTGGTGAAGCTGAAATCGGTGCTCGGCAAATGGCAATATGCGCTGTCGGACGACGGCTGGAACTCGCTGTTCTGGGGCAACCACGACCTGCCTCGGGCCGTCTCCAAATACGGCGATGCGACCGGCCATCCGGTGGAATCGGCCAAGATGCTGGCAACCGTGCTGCACCTGATGAAGGGCACGCCCTTCATCTATCAGGGTGAGGAGATCGGCATGACCAACGTGCCGTTCACCACGATCGAGCAGTATCGCGACATCGAGACGCTCAACATGCATCGCCTCCATATCGAGGCCGGCCTGTCGCCGGAGGAATTCATCAAGGGCGCCAACGAAAACGCCCGCGACAACGCCCGCACCCCGATGCAATGGAGCGCCGCGCCCTATGGCGGCTTCTCAACCGGCGTGCCGTGGATCGAGGTCAATCCCAATTATCCGAGGATCAATGCGGAAGCGGAAATGACCGACGAGACGTCGATCTGGAACCATTACCGCAAGCTGATCGCGCTGCGCAAAGCCCATGACGTGATCGTCTACGGCACCTACCAGAGCTGGCTCGACAGCCATCCGGACGTCTTCGTTTATTCGCGAACGCTCGACGGGGAGCGGTTGGTGGTGGCGGCCAATTTCACGGCCAGGGACCTGACCGTCGAGCTGCCGGGAGAATTGAGGTCGCCCGGCGAGTGCCTGATTTCCAACTATGAGCCCGTGAATGCGCTCTGCGAGAGCCTGACGCTGAAGCCCTATGAGGCTTTCGCGGTTCTGGCGCGAGCGGTTTGAAAAGGCGCGTCAGTCATCCGCGGACCAGTCGGCGGGTAAATCCATGCCCCGCGGAAGAATACGCAGGATATTGACCCTGTCCTTCTCGACGACGAACGCTATTGCGGCACTGCGTTCGAACCCTATGACGCGCAAGCCGGGGTGGACATGGCCCCGCACCGTTCCGCGCTGGGGAAATGCCGCGAGGCTCATGCAGGCCGCTTCAATTCGATCGATATAGTTTCCAGCGCGCTCATGCCCTGCCTCTTGGGCAATTCTCAGGTAGATCCGCCGGAGGTCAGTGACGGCTGCCGGTCGAAACTCGACATTATGAACCACGCTTGTCGGCTTTCGCCTGGCTGGCATGGAATTCGCGAAGTTCCGCGAATACTTTGGCGGCCGGAATACTGGGGCGCGGATCGTCCATGGCTTCCTGAACCTTCAGGCGCATGATTTCGTCCAGGGCTTCCCTTTCCCGCTCGAGTGCGCGCAAAGCAGCGCGCACCGCCTCGCTGGCGGAGTCATAGTCCCCCGATTCCACCATGGCATCGAGAACTTGCTGCTGTTTACCGAGTGTCAGGGTGATGGATTTGTTGGTGCGCATGTCAGCCTATCCTTTTACGCTGCCCTATTCTGCAACACGACAGTGTCTTGCGCAATCTTCCGCGGCCTGGTGCCTAGTTCCTCACCCGCAGCAGCCGCAACGCATTGATCGTCACCAGAACCGTCGCCCCCGTGTCCGCGAGGATCGCCGGCCACAATCCGGTGATCCCCAGGATGGTCGTCACCAGGAAGACCGCCTTCAGGCCGAGCGCGATCGAGATGTTCTGGTAGATGTTGCGCATCGTCCGCTTCGACAGCGCGATCATCGCGGCGATGTCGCCGACCCGGCCGTGCAGCGCTGCGGCATCGGCAGTTTCCAGTGCCACGTCGGTGCCGCCGCCCATCGCGATGCCGACATCGGCGGCAGCGAGTGCCGGGGCGTCGTTGATGCCGTCGCCGACCTTGCCGACCACGTAACCCTCGCTTTTCAGCTCGCCGACGATGCGGCTCTTGTCTTCCGGCATCAGCTCGGCGCGCACCTCGATGCCGAGATCCTTGCCGATCGCGGTCGCGGTGCGGGCATTGTCGCCGGTCAGCATGACGGTCCTGACGCCGGCATCGGTTAGCGCCTTCAGACCGGCCCTAGCGTCGGGACGCGGTTCGTCGCGCATGGCGATGGCACCGGCCAGGACCCCGCCGACGATCAGCACCGAGACGGTCTTGCCCTCGTCGTTGAGGCCGGTGATCCGCCTCGAATGCGCCATCGGCAGCGACACAAGCTCGGCGGCGGCCTTGGGCGAACCGAGGAAAACCTCCTCACCTTCGACCACGGCCGTGACGCCCTTGCCGCCGAGCGCCCTGGCATCCGTTGCAGTCGGGATTTCGACCTCGTCATCGGCAGCCTTGGCAAGGATGGCGACGGCGAGCGGATGGCTGGAGCCGGTTTCGAGCGCGGCGGCAAAGCGTAGCACGTCTTCCGCATTGCGGCCGAAGGCGATGACATCGGTCACCTGGGGCCTGCCGGCCGTCAGCGTTCCGGTCTTGTCGAGTGCGACGGCGGTGATCTTGCCGAGCGTTTCCAGCACCGCGCCGCCCTTCATCAGCAGGCCGCGGCGGGCACCTGAGGACAGCGATGCGGCGATTGCGGCCGGCGTCGAGATGACCAGCGCGCAGGGGCAGCCGATCAACAGGATCGCCAGGCCCTTGTAGACCCACTCGCTCCAGGACGCACCGGCGACAAGCGGCGGCAGGATGGCGACCAGTGCGGCAACGGCAACGACACCCGGCGTGTAATACCGCGAGAACCGGTCGATGAAGCGCTCGGTCGGGGCCTTGCTCTCCTGCGCCTCCTCGACCAGCCGCACCACGCGGGCAATCGTATTGTCCTCGGCGGCGGCCGTCACGCGAACCCGCAAGGCGGCATCACCGTTGATCGTGCCGGCAAAAACCGTGTCGTCGATGCCCTTGGAGACCGGCGTGCTTTCACCCGTCACCGGCGCTTCGTCGATCGCGCTTTCGCCGGCGATGATGATGCCGTCCGCCGAAATGCGGTCGCCGGGGCGCACGAGGATGGTCGCGCCGACGGCAAGGCTCTCGGCCGGCACTTCGCGGGTCTGGCCGTTTTCTTCGAGCAGCGCGTTTTTCGGAACCAGCGCCGTCAGGCTCTGGATGCTTTGGCGCGCCTTGCCGGCCGCGACCCCTTCCAGCAGCTCGCCGATCAGGAAGAGGAAGACCACGGCGGCCGCCTCTTCCGACGCATTGATGACAACAGCGCCGACGGCGGCGATCGTCATCAGCATCTCGATCGAAAACGGCGTGCCGGCGAGTGCTGCCATGATGGCGCGGCGGGCGATCGGCACCAGGCCGATCAGCATTGCGGCGGTGAAGATATAGGTGTCATAGGCCGGCACCAGATGGCCGATCCCGTAAGCCGAGGCCAACGCGATACCGACCAGGATGGTCAGGCGGCCCTTGGCGGATTTCCACCACGGCCCGTCCATCGGCCCGTAATCATGGCCGTGCAGGCCCTCGATTTCCGTCGTGCCGTGGTCGTGGTGGGAATGATCGTGCCCGCCGTCGTGGCTATGTTGGCCGTGACCGGCCTCCCCCTCATCCGACCGCTCCGCGGCCACCTTCTCCCCGCTGGGGAGAAGAAGACTTGCCGCTCCGTCTCCGTCCTCCTCTCCCCTTGGGGAGAGGTCCGCCGAGCGAAGCGGAGGTGGGGTGAGGGGGCCATTCGCTCCAACCTTTGCCGGCGCCTTCTGCCCAAGCGCCCTGAGCGAATACCCAAGCCCCACGACCTTCTTCTCGATCGCGCCGAGATCGCCGGTCCCGTCATGCTTCACCGTCATCGTGCCTGAAGCCACCGAAACGGACACGTCCTCGACGCCCGGCATGCGGCGAACCGCTGTGTCGATCTTTGTCGCGCAGCTGGCGCAATCCATGCCGCCAACCTTGTATCGTGCCTGTGCCGTCGCGTTCATCGTGTCTTTCCCATTGGATCGAGCCCCGTCTCTACAACCTCTAGCGACTAGAGCTGCAAGGCCCAAAATCAGAAAAAATCACTGGCGAAGCGCATTATCTTTGCTGTAAGCCATGGTGAAGACAGGGGCGTCCGGCAAAACCGGGCTGAGAAGCACCCTTAGAACCTGAACCAGATCATGCTGGCGGAGGGAGTCGTCCGGGCGTTCAACATTGCGCCCTGCGCCTGCCCCGCCGAACGAGGCAGACATGCAGACGACAATGCCCCTTGGGACCCTTGCAGAGACCCCCGGCCAGCTGCTGACGGCAATGCGCGCGAAAAACCCGCTCGTCCAGAACATCACCAATTTCGTGGCGATGAATATCGCCGCCAATGTGATGCTGGCGGCCGGCGCCTCGCCCGCCATGGTGCATACCAAGGAAGAAGCCGGCGAGTTCGCCCGCATCGCTGCGGCCCTGACGGTCAATATCGGCACCCTGTCGCCGGACTTCCTGGCCGGCATGAAGGCCGCGGCCGCCTCCGCCACAAACGCCGGCAAGCCATGGGTGCTCGACCCCGTCGCCCATTACGCCACCGCCTATCGCCGCGCCGCACTCGCCGAGCTGATGGAACTGAGGCCCACGGTCATTCGCGGCAACGCCTCGGAAATCATCGCGCTGGCCGGCAGCCAGTCGAGCGGCCAT
>NZ_JALBGW010000148.1:0-11771 GCF_023006485.1 Neorhizobium sp. BETTINA12A | reverse complement strand
CGGGGCTTGCGGGGTTCCCGTCGTAGTCACCGTGCCGGAAATAGTGCCGCGGGCGTCGAGGCCCGGCGCAAAGGCGTTGACCAGGCTGGCGGGCACGGCATTGGCGCGGGCGTTTATGTCGAGCGCGGGAATGCCGTCCTTCAGGATAACCTTGCCCGCGGCGGACAGGTCGAGACCGCCGGAGCCCGTCAGCCGCGTCTTGTCTAATGTGACTGTCCCGTTGGCGAAGCTGCCGCTTGCTTGGACTCGAAACGGACTGATGCCAGCGTCGCGCGACTGGCGAAGCTGTGCATCACTCCATTCTAAATCGTAACGTATGGCAGGGGCAGATGCGGCGCCGGTGGCGTTGATCGTACCTGAAATCGTGCCGGCGGCGTTGATCGCGGGCACAAAAGCGTTGATGAGATTGGCGGGCAAGGCCTTGATATTGGCGGTCAAGTCCAGCGCCGAGCCGGCTGTGCCGTTGACGGTGACGCTGCCGGTGCCGGTTGCGATGGTGAGGTCAGCAAGCCGCGCACCGCCGTTTGCGACCGCAATGCGGGTCGGCGCGGCAAACCGGACTGCGATGCTGCGGGGCGCGGCGGTGAAGCTTTCGATGCCGACCGAGATATCGGAACCGCTCTGGATATCGCCGATCGCAGTGAGGGGTGCGTTGTCATATTGGGCGGCGAGGTTGAAGTTGGTCCGGTTGCCGCCCTGGCTGACGCCGAGATTGACGTCGTTGATGCCGACCGATCCGGCGCCGATGCGGGTGGCGCGGACGGTGCCTTCGGCCGCGATCGCCTTGATGTCGGGAATGGCAAGATCGATGTTCGGCTGGTCGATCTCCATCGTGCCGCGGCGAAGGGCACTGCCGGATGCCCGGATCGCAGCGCCTGCCTTGCCGCCGGTATTGCTGAACATCACCGTTCCCTTGAGATCGCCCTGGGCCTGCTGGGCAGCAAGTGCCGCAAGCAGGGAGACATCCGGGAAATCGAAGGTGAGCTGGCCTTCCGGCAGGAAGGCGGGGGAGAAGTTCAGGGCGCCAGAGAGCTTGTTGGGGCCGATCTCTGCGGTGATCGCCGGCGCGCTGGTGCGGCCCTGGACGGAGGCGACGTCGGCATTGACGCGGATAGGCTGGCCATCGAGCGAACCCGTGCCGGTCAGCTTGCCCTTGGGGGCGTTCGGATCGGCGGTGCCTTCGAGGATGAAGCTCATGTCCTGGAGCTTGCGGCCGACCAGCCGGGCGTCGGCGGAATTGACCACGGCCCTGACGCCCATTGCGGCGAGCGGCCCCTTGGCGGAAATATCGAAACCTGCGGCACCTTCGGCCTCGGGCAGCCAGCGCTTGAGATCCGGCACGCGGCCGGCGAGGCGGCCGGTGACGGTTTGGTTTTCGAGCAGCATGTTGCCATGCGCCTCGATCGCGTTCGACCGCATCACGAAGTTCTCGAGGCTGACGCGGCCGCCGCTCACCATGTTGACATAACCTTCGGCGGACAGCTTGCCGTCGAATTTCGAAACCAGCCCCGGCGGCAGAACGGCGGGATTGGCGAAAACCCGGAAATTGCCGGTGACCGCCTGCTTCGACATATCATAGGCGCCGGACAGCGTGCCGTTGACATTGCCGCTGTCGAAGGTCGCCGCATCGAGGCCGATCGCCGGCGGCGCCAGCCTTAGCGGCGCATCGAGCGTCACCGGACCGCGGATCACCCGGTCGAGGTCGTCATTGGTGAAATGCGTGCGAGCCACAGTGAAGCGGCTGCGGATGCTGCCGGAGCGGTTGATGAGGTTCAGATCTTCGCTTTCCGCCTGCAGGCGGATCTGGCCGAAGCGCCCCTGCGGCAGTTCCGCGGCGCTGAGTGCTGCCGTCGCGTTGAAGCGCGCCGAGGCGGCCGCTCCGGTCAGCGTAAAGTTGATGCTTTCGAAGGAGAAGCGGCTCTCCTGCCCGTTGATCGGCCAGACGAAGTCGACCGGGCCCTTTACGCCGTTGAGGCTGGCGGTGAGGCTGTTGTCGCCCGTCTGGTCCCAGGCCCCCTTGGCAGCGATCTTCACGGCTCCGGAGGTGAGATCACCGCGTTCGATATCCACGCGGCCGGAAGGCGCATAGACTGCGGCGATGTTGATATCGGTCGTGCCGCCGAACAGCGGACGAAAGGCGGGCGGGAGAAGCGTCGAGAGCTGACCGCCGCCGGTCACCTCCACTCTGTGCCTGCCGTTTGCGACCAGCATATGCTTGCCATCGACCGAGATGACGGGAGTGCCGCCGACGCTGCCCTGCAACTTGCCGGCCCAGTCGGAAAGAGGTCCTTCGCCATCGAGGGCGAGCTGGACCGCCGGGGTGCCGGGTAGACGCAGAACCCGGGCGAGCAGGCCACCCTGGGGCTCGGACACGGCAGCCTTGAGCGTCAGGCGATTTTCGGACGGCGCGTAGACCACGTCGGCAGATGCCCTGGCATCCGGCTCGTCCTTGCGGGTTGCCTGCAGGTCGAGCGAAATGTCAGGTCCGGTCGCATCGATCGATCCCTTCACCGAAAGTGAGAAATCCCGTCCCGAAAGTGCCTGGGAGAGATTGATGTCCGGCAGGTCGATCTGCGCGACGCGGATCCCGACGGGCAACGGCGACCCGGAGGAGTTCGTCGTCTGCGTCGTTGCGGGCGCTTTGGGCGGCCGCGGTGCACGGATGAAATTGACGGTGTCTGCGGAAATGTGCTCGGCGCGGAAAACACCGGTCACCAGGGATGTCGGCGACCAGTCGATCTTGATGCCGCCGATCTGGGCATAGGGGCCCATGTCGTCGGACAACGTGAGGGCATCGATACGCAGATCGCCGGTCAGAAGGCCTTCCGGCCGCGTGAAAGAGATGCCGCGGTCAGGCGTGGAGACGATGGCGGAAATCCGGTCCGCGGCAACGCGTCCGCCGACCGGGGTGAGGGCGACGAAAAGGACAACGCCCAGGGCCATGACGAATAGGATCGCGACCACGCCAAGCGCGGCCTTCAAGATCCATTTCAACAGGCGTACCATCAGCATCATGCCTTAAACGCTACCCTTCACTGCCTTTCAGAATGCCTGTCCTATGCCCGCATAGATACCGTACTGGCTACCGCCGTCATAGCGCTGCAACGGAATTGCAACGTCCAATCTCAGCGGTCCAAAAGGCGTGGCATATCTCACGCCGATCCCTGCGCCAGCACGTATATCAGAAAAATCGGGCACGATTCCGGTCGATACCGTACCAATGTCGACAAAAGGTACAATGCCTATATTTTCTGACACTTTTACCCTCACTTCGAAAGATCCCAGCGTATAAGAACGCCCGCCCGTGGCTTCATCGGCGCTGTTATAGGGCGAGATTTCCCGATAGGCGTAACCGCGCACCGATCCGCCGCCGCCGGCGAAGAATCTGCGTGTCGCCGGAATTCTTTCAAGGTCGCTTCCGCCGGCCAGTGTTCCGGCGGCCAGACGGGCAGCCAGCACGATCCGATCCTCCTGCCCGAGGCCGAGATAACCCGAGATCGAGCCCTCGAACGACGAGAAGATCGTGCCGTCCATCAGCTCGTAGCTCGGCTTGGCCGACAGCGTCGCGTAATATCCCTTGGTCGGGTCGAGCTTGTTGTCGCGCGCGTCGCGCTCGAAGCTGATCGGCAGGCTGAGGGTGAGATATTGATTGTTGCCGAAGGCATCGTCGGCATCGATATAGGCGATTTCCCCACCGCCCTTAAGCTTGTCGGTCTCGTTCAGCTCATAGGTGATGCCGGCCGAATAGATGATGGTCTGCGCCTCGTAGACGTCAGGCGTCTCGCTCTTGGCTTCCAGGCGGGATTCGAAGGTCGCTTCCGGCACGAAAGCGCCGGGCTTGGTAAAGATGATGCCGGCGGAATAGTCGAAGGTGGTGACGTCGGTTGTGGCGCCGATGCCGGACACCTTGCCTTCGATGCGCAGCGACTCGGCTTCCCCGAAGAGGTTGCGGTGGCCCCAGTATCCTTCGAGACCGGCGCCGTCGATTGAGGAATATTCGGCGCCGAAGCCGAAATAGCGGTGCTTGCCTTCCGATACCTCGATTGTCAGGGGCAACGAACCGTCCGGTGCAAGCTTCTCCGCCTCGTGGATCGTCACACTCGAAAAGACGCCGAGTTCGCGCAGGCGGTCGTTCGCCTTCTTCAACTGCTCGGGCGAATATTGTCCGTGCTTGTCGAGCCGCGAATAACGGCTGATGAAGGCGGCATCGACGGTGCGCGATCCCTTGACGGCGACGGTGCCGAACGGCGCGACCGGGCCGCCGACGGCGCCGAGCACGACGTCGATCGTGTCGGTGCGGTGATCGGCCGTCACCTGCCGACGGGTCAGTTTCGCGAGCGGTCGCCCTTCGTTCTTCAGATCGACCAGAAGCTGTTCGCCCGCTTTGAGGATCAGCCGCGAACCGGCCTTGCCGCCGGCGACGAGATCGTATTTTCCCGGATCGTGGCCGGCGGCATCGCCTTCGAAGCGAATCGAGCCGAGCTTGAAGACCGGGCCGGGATCAATGCTGACGGTGACCGGTACGGGCGCCGCGTGGTCGAATGTAGGGTTGGGCGGCAGGCGGTCGATATCGGTGCCGGCGACGGAGATGTTGACGGTACCGCCGTAACGGGCCTCTTCGTAAAGCACGGCGATCAATCGGTCGCGGTCCTCGCGTGCCTTGATGATCACCCCGAGGTCGCCCGAGACCGGCTGTTTTTCGTCGGTGATCAGGGAAGCCGCCGATTCGAGGCGCTTCTTGAGATCCTTATCGGCGCTGCCGGTTTGGAGCGTCGCATCGTAACGGACGGGATCGATGACCTCGACCTTGTCTTCATCGCCGCCGAACAGGGTGATGCCGAAGAGTTTAAAGGCGTAAGCCTTGCCGGAAAGCGGCGGGGAAACAAGAAGTATAGCGGCAAGCATCGCAGCTGCGCCTGCCCCCCTCAACCTCCGTTTTTCTGTCCGCCCAGTGTTTTCGTTCCGCATACGCAAACTGCTGTGGATTCCCCCGGCTGGAAGCCGTCATAGCGTCCGACGAAGCGAACTATCTAACTGCAAAAGACGAAGCCGGGTACCCCCGATCGCTCTTCGCAATGATTTCATGACAGAAAAAGCCCCGGAGAGTGCTCCGGGGCCACAGTTTTTTCTGCAATCCACGCGGTTATCAGTAACGGCGCGGGCAGCTGTCGATATAGCGGCGGCCATACCGGTCGCGGTAGTAACATTGACCCGGCTGTTCGGCGACAGAGCCGATCAAGGCACCGGAAACGCCCCCGATCGCAGCACCTACGGCTGCGCCGCGGACGTTGCCGGTGGCGAGACCGCCGATCACGGCGCCGGATGCTGCGCCGATGCCGGCGCCCTGTTCAGTTGCCGTGCAGCTCGCGAGCGAAGCGCCGACCATCAAAAGCACCAAGGCTTTTCTCATGAGATCCTCCTGTTTGTTCTTTGTTTTGCCCGGCCGTCTCGCAGACTCCGAACGTTTCCGCGGGTCAATTCAACAGCCATCAATGGGAACAATAGGTCGCGGCGCACAAGAGTCCATATGACCTCAATATTTTTAAGCGCCGATTTTGTTTGAATTGTCGATAGTTACTCGAAATCCGAGAAGATCGGAGGACGATGGCTTGACCGGTGGCCGGTCAAATTATTGCCGTTTCCGTAGAAAGTAGCGGTTGATCCCCTAAGTAAAAAAGCAAATGATGTCGGGCATGTCCGGGAGGGACATGAGGAGGATCATATGACGAAAGTGACGCTGACCGTGAACGGCCGCGCGATGAGCGGCGAGTGCGAGGACCGCACCCTGCTCGTGCATTTCATCCGCGAAAAACTTGGTCTGACGGGCACGCATGTGGGCTGCGATACGACCCAGTGCGGCGCCTGCGTCGTTCATATGGACGGCCATTCGGTGAAGAGCTGTTCGATCCTGGCGGTGCAGGCATCCGGCTCGACGATCACGACGATCGAGGGTCTCGCCGGCCAGGGCGAATTGCATCCCGTTCAAGCCGCCTTCAAGGAGCATCATGGCCTGCAATGCGGCTTCTGCACGCCCGGCATGGTGATGACGGCAGTCGACCTGATCAACCGCGAAGGCGGGACGCTGACCGAAGAGACAGTCCGTGCCGGGCTCGAAGGCAATATCTGTCGTTGCACCGGCTACCACAACATCGTCAAGGCGATCCTTGCCGCCGATGCCGAAATGGCAACGGGGCGGCAGGCCGCTGAATAGGTGAGTAGTGAGTAGTCGTTAGTGAGCAGTGGTTCACGCGCCGCTTTGGTTTTGAACTCCTTACTACCGACTAATTCCTAATCACTACTCACTTAATCACCATCTCGGGAGGAGATGAACATGGGTGTTGAAGGAATCGGTGCACGCGTTACTCGCAAAGAGGACAAGCGTTTTCTGACCGGCAAGGGCCGTTACACGGACGACATGACCGTCCCCGGCATGAAATATGCCTATTTCGTCCGCAGTCCTTATGCACATGCGAAGATCAGACACATCGATGCGACCGCGGCGAAAGCCATGCCGGGCGTCATCGACGTGCTCGACGGCAAGCAGCTGCAGGCGGATGGCATCGGCAATCTCATCTGCGGCTGGATGATCCATTCGAAGGACGGAACGCCGATGAAGATGGGCGCCTGGCATCCGCTCGCCGTCGATACCGTGCGCTATGTGGGCGATGCGATCGCGATCGTGGTTGCCGACTCCTCTGGTGAAGCCGGCGATGCCGCGGAAGCCGTGGTCGTCGATTACGAGCAGTTGCCGGCTGTGGTCGAGGCCGTCGCGGCACTTGCCTCCGGCGCGCCGCAGATCCACCCGGAAGCGCCCGGCAACCTGATTTTCGACTGGCAGATCGGTGAGCCGGATGCGGTGGACAAGGCGATTGCAACGGCTGCGCATGTCACCGAAATCGAGATCCTCAACAACCGCCTGTCGCCGAACCCGATGGAGCCGCGTGCCACGCTCGGCATCTACGATACGGCGGAAGATCACTACACCTGCTACACAACCAGCCAGAACCCGCATGTGGCGCGACTGGTGATGAGTGCCTTCTATAATGTGGCGCCCGAAAACAAGCTGCGGGTCATTGCGCCTGATGTCGGCGGTGGTTTCGGTTCGAAGATCTATATCTACCCGGAAGAGATCATCTGTCTCTGGGCGTCGAAGAAGACCGGCGTGCCGGTGAAATGGACCTCGGATCGCACCGAGGCGTTTCTGACCGACGCCCATGGCCGCGACCACGTCTCGAAGGTGAAGATGGCCTTCGACGCCAACAACCGGATCACGGCGCTGAAGGTCGATACGATCGCCAATCTCGGCGCCTATATGTCGCTGTTCTCCTCGGCCGTGCCGACCTATCTCTATGCGACCCTTCTGTCCGGCCAGTACGATATTCCGGCGATCCATGCCAATGTCCGCACCGTCTATACCAATACGGTGCCGGTCGACGCCTATCGCGGCGCCGGCCGTCCGGAAGCGACCTATCTCTTGGAACGGACCATGGAGACGGCGGCGCGCGAACTCGGCGTCTCGCCGGCGGAACTGCGCCGGGCGAATTTCATCCGCACCTTCCCCCACCAGACACCTGTCATCATGAACTATGACGCGGGCGATTACGAAGCTTCGCTGAATGCGGCGATGCAGGCCGCCGACTGGAACGGTTTTGCAGCCCGGCGGTCACAATCGGAAGCCAGGGGCAAGAAGCGCGGCATCGGCATGAGCTGCTATATCGAGGCCTGCGGCATTGCGCCGTCGGCAGCGGTCGGTTCGCTCGGCGCCGGCGTCGGCTTGTGGGAATCGGCGGAAGTGCGGGTCAACGCCGTCGGTACGATCGAGGTGCTGACCGGCTCCCACAGTCACGGCCAGGGCCATGAAACGACCTTCGCGCAGCTCGTCGCCGGCCGTCTCGGCGTGCCAATCGAAAGCATCAACATCGTCCATGGCGATACCGACAAGGTGCAGATGGGCATGGGCACCTACGGCTCACGCTCCGGCGCGGTCGGCATGTCGGCAATCGTCAAGGCGCTCGACAAGGTCGAGGCCAAGGCGAAGAAGATTGCCGCGCACCTGATGGAAGCCTCCGAGGAGGATATCGTCATCGAGAACGGCGAGCTCAAGGTCGCAGGCACCGACAAGTCGGTGCCGTGGTTCCAGGTGGCGCTCGCCTCCTATACCGCCCACAACCTGCCTTCGGGCATGGAGCCGGGCTTGAAGGAAACCGCCTTCTACGATCCCTCCAACTTCACCTTCCCGGCCGGCTGCTACATTGCCGAGGTGGAGATCGATCCGGATACCGGCGAGACGGACATCGTCCAGTTTGTCGCGGCGGACGACTTCGGCAACATCATCAACCCGATGATCGTCGAGGGCCAGGTGCATGGCGGCATTGCCCAGGGCATCGGCCAGGCTCTGCTCGAGAACGTGCAGTATGATGCGAACGGCCAGCTGCTGACGGCAAGTTACATGGACTATGCCATGCCGCGCGCCGACGACCTGCCGTCGTTCAAGCTTTCGCATCAGAACACGCCTTGCCCGAGCAATCCGCTCGGGATCAAGGGCTGCGGCGAGGCGGGTGCCATCGGTTCGCCGCCGGCGCTGATCAACGCCATTACCGATGCGATCGGCCATAACAAACTCACCATGCCGGCGACCCCGATGAAGGTCTGGCAGGCACTGCATCCGGCTCACTGAGGAGAACAGACATGTACGCTACCAGCTATCATCGTGCATCCTCGGTGGAAGAGGCCGTCAAGCTCAAGTCCGCCAACGAGGAGGGCAAATACCTTTCCGGCGGCATGACCCTGATCGCGACCATGAAACAGCGGCTCGCCGCACCGAGCGACCTGATCGACCTTCGCCATATCCCGACGCTGCGCGGGATTTCGATCGACGGCCGCAAGGTGACGATCGGGGCTGCCACGCCGCATGCGGATGTTGCCGCCTCGCGGGAGCTTGCCGCAATCTGTCCGGCGATCTGCAAGCTCGCTGGCCATATCGGCGACCCGCATGTGCGTCACATGGGCACGATCGGCGGTTCCATCGCCAACAACGATCCGGCGGCGGATTATCCCGCCGGTCTGCTCGGGCTCGGCGCGACCATCGTCACCGACCGGCGTTCGATCTCGGCCGACGATTTCTTCACCGGTCTTTTCGAAACCGCGCTGGAGGAGGGCGAGATGGTGACCTCGGTCACCTTCAATGCACCGGAAAAGGCCGGCTACGCCAAGTTCAACAATCCGGCCTCGCGTTTTGCAATGACCGGCGTGTTTGTCGCCAAAACCGCTGGCGGCGTGCGTGTCGCGGTGACGGGCGCCGGCTCATCGGGCGTTTTCCGTCATCCCGGCTTCGAACAGGCGCTTGGTTCGAACTGGTCAGCGGATGCGCTGAGCAATGTCGCGGTCGACGCTTCCAACCTGATGGCGGACATGCACGCGAACGCGGAATACCGCGCCAACCTCGTGAAGGTCATGGCGAAAAGGGCGGTGGCGTCTGCCGGTTGAGGCGAATCGAGAGCGCCCGATAAAAGCCTGGAAGAGCGGCGAAACCGCTCTTCTTTTTGCTGCTTGACGTGGATCAATTCTCACATTTTCGAAATCGCTTACCTTTTTATTGGAATAATTCAAAAAAAGCGGGCCTTTTGCCGCAGGTTGGTTCTATTCGCGCGGTCCGGGGTTGACGAAAAGCGTGGCTGAAACCAAAACCGAGGTAGGTTCTGGAGTGTGAGCATGGACTTCGAGGCATTTTTCAAGAGCGAACTGGACGGCCTTCACGGGGAAGGCCGTTACCGGGTGTTCGCCGATCTGGAGAGGCATCGCGGCAATTTTCCCCGCGCCACGCGCCATACTCCCGATGGTCCGAAGGAAGTGACCGTCTGGTGTTCCAACGATTATCTCGGCATGGGCCAGCACCCCGCCGTGATCGAGGCGATGAAAGAAGCCATCGATCACTGTGGCGCGGGTGCGGGAGGCACCCGGAATATTTCTGGCACGACGCACTATCACGTGGTTCTTGAACAGGAACTGGCTGACTTGCACGGCAAGGAAGCGGCGCTGATCTTCAATTCCGGCTATATGTCGAACTGGGCGACGCTCGGCACGCTCGGCCAGAAAATCCCCGGCCTGATCATCTTCTCCGACGCGCTGAACCACGCGTCGATGATCGAAGGCATTCGCTACGCCAAGTGCGAACGGGTGATCTGGAAGCACAACGACCTCAACGACCTCGAAGCAAAGCTGGCGGCAGCCGATCCGAATGCGCCGAAGCTGATCGCCTTCGAAAGCATCTATTCGATGGATGGCGACATTTCGCCGATCAAGGAAATCTGCGATCTTGCCGATAAATACGGCGCGATGACCTATCTCGACGAAGTGCATGCGGTCGGCATGTACGGCCCGCGCGGCGGCGGCATTGCCGAACGCGAAGGCCTGATGGACCGCCTGACGATCATCGAAGGCACGCTCGGCAAGTCCTTCGGGGTGATGGGCGGTTATATCGCCGCATCGACTGCGCTCTGCGACTTCATCCGTTCTTTCGCCTCGGGCTTCATCTTCACGACCGCCCTGCCGCCGGCGCTGGCAGCCGGGGCGATTGCCTCGATCCGGCATCTGAAGGCAAGCCCGTTCGAGCGCGCCCGCCATCAGGACCGTGTCCGCAAGCTGCGCACGATGCTGGATCAACAGGGCATTCCGCATATGCACAACCCGAGCCATATCGTGCCGGTCATGGTCGGCGATGCGGCCAAGTGCAAGTGGATCTCGGATATCCTGCTCGATACCTGCGGCGTTTATGTGCAGCCGATCAACTATCCGACCGTGCCGCGCAAGACCGAACGCCTGCGCATCACCCCGACGCCGCTGCATAGCGACGCCGATATCGAACACCTGGTCGGCTCGCTGCACCAGCTTTGGTCGCGTTGCGCGCTGGCGCGGCACGTGGCTTGAACGATCAACAAAGATCCGAATAACGCATGGCCGCGCTCACGCGGCCATTTCTTTTTGCGCGACGATCTTTCCGGCGCGGCGCCGCGCCTCGGCATCGGCCGCAAATACCCCATCCATCGTCGTTGCGGGCGGATAGCCCACCATTTCATCCATCACCTGTTCGGCAATATCGGCCATGTTGAGAAAACCGATGCGGCCGGCGCAGAAGGCATGGAAGGCGATCTCTTCAGCGGCGTTCATGACCGCACCCTGTACGCCACCGCGTTCGAGGGCGGTGCGCGCCAGCCTTAGCGCCGGAAAACGAACCTCATCAGGGGCCTCGAAATCCAGCCTTGCGAGCTTTGCGAAATCCAGCCGTTCGACGTCGAGCTTCGAGCGGTTCGGGTAGGTAAGCGCATAACCGATCGCAGTGCGCATGTCCGGACAGCCGAGCTGGGCCAGCACCGAGCCGTCGGCATAACCGACCATGGAATGGATGACCGATTGGGGATGGACGATCACCTCGATCTGGTCGGGACGCAGGGCGAAGAGATGTTTCGCCTCGATCATCTCCAGTGCCTTATTGAACATCGAGGCGCTGCCGATCGAGATTTTCAGGCCCATCGACCAGTTCGGGTGGGCGCGGGCGATATCCGCGGTAACGCCCGCCATCTGCTCGCGGGTCCAGGTGCGGAAGGGCCCGCCGGACGCGGTGAGCACGATGCGTTCGACCGCGTGGTGCTGGTCGTCTTCGAGCGACTGGAAGATGGCGCTGTGTTCGCTGTCGACCGGGATCAGCCGCCCGCCGCCCTCAGTGACCGCCCTGACGAACAGTTCGCCGGCCGAGACCAGGCATTCCTTGTTGG
>NZ_JALBGW010000147.1:0-11814 GCF_023006485.1 Neorhizobium sp. BETTINA12A | reverse complement strand
GGCATGACCCTGCCGATCGCTCGCGAGCTGGCCCGCGACGGCATCCGCATGATGACGATCGCGCCCGGCATTTTCGAAACGCCGATGATGGCCGGATTTTCCGACGAGGTGCGTGCCTCGCTCGGCAAGTCGGTGCCGTTTCCGCCGCGGCTCGGCCGGCCGGCGGAATTTGCGCGGCTGGTGCGCGACATTATCGAAAACCCGATGCTGAACGGCGAAGTGATCCGTCTCGACGGAGCGCTCAGGATGGCGCCGCGTTGAACGACTGATTTGATCGGTTCTTTGGGAGGAGAAACGAATGACGGATGGACAGAGGCTGAGCCTGCATGTGCCGGAGCCGGAAGTGCGGCCGGGCGGCAAGCCGGATTTTTCCAATGTGCCGATCCCGAAGGCAGGCTCGGTGCGGCGGCCGGAGGTGGACGTCGATCCGAAGGAAATCCGCGACCTCGCCTATTCGATCATCCGTGTGCTCGACCGCGAGGGCGAGGCGGTCGGTCCCTGGGCAGGGTCGCTGACGCCAGAGGAACTGATGGAGGGCCTCAAGCACATGATGCTGCTGCGCGTCTTCGACAGCCGCATGCTGATGGCGCAGCGGCAGGGCAAGACCTCCTTCTACATGCAGCATCTCGGCGAGGAGGCGGTCTCCTGCGCCTTCCGTAAGGCGCTTCTCCCGGGCGACATGAACTTTCCGACTTATCGCCAAGCAGGCCTGCTGATTGCCGGCGGCTATCCGATGGTCGACATGATGAACCAGATCTATTCCAACGACGCCGATCCCCTGAAGGGGCGGCAGTTGCCGATCATGTATTCGTCGAAGAAGTTCGGCTTCTTCACGATCTCCGGCAATCTCGCCACGCAATATGTGCAGGCCGTCGGCTGGGCCATGGCATCGGCGATCAAGAACGATACCAAGATCGCTGCGGCCTGGATCGGTGACGGCTCGACGGCCGAGTCGGATTTCCATTCGGCGCTGGTCTTTGCTTCCACCTACCGGGCGCCTGTTGTCCTCAATGTCGTCAACAACCAGTGGGCCATCTCGACCTTTCAGGGCGTGGCGCGCGGCGGATCGGGCACCTTTGCCGCCCGAGGCCTCGGTTACGGCCTGCCATCGCTGCGCGTCGACGGCAACGACTATCTCGCCGTGCACGCGGTCGCCAAATGGGCGGCGGAGCGGGCTCGACGCAATATCGGCCCGACGCTGGTCGAATACGTCACCTACCGCGTCGGCGCGCATTCCACTTCAGACGATCCCTCCGCCTATCGCCCGAAGGAGGAGTCCGAGGCCTGGCCGCTCGGCGATCCGGTGATCCGGCTGAAGAACCACCTGATCCGCATCGGCACCTGGAGCGAGGAACGTCATCGCCAGATGGAAGCGGAAATCCGCGACACGGTCGTCGCCGCCCAGAAGGAAGCGGAGCGCCACGGCACGCTGCATTCCGGCGGCCGGCCGTCGATGCGGGACATGTTCGAAGGTGTTTATGCTGAAATGCCGCCGCATCTGAAGCGGCAACGGCAGCAGGCGGGGGTGTGATGATGGTTCCTTTTGATCTTGAAAGACCCCTCCCCAACCCCTCCCCACAAGGGGGAGGGGCTAACCCGGCCTCGATGTCGCCTGATGTAAAATGGGGCAGTGCTACGAGTTATCTCCCCCCTTGTGGGGGAGATGGCCGGCAGGCCAGAAGGGGTCTTGCTTCCTCCGATCTCGATGCCAACCTTTTCCGGGAGGCCCGCCCATGCCGCGCATGACGATGATCGAGGCGATCCGCAGCGCCATGGATGTCTCCATGGAGCGCGACGACGATGTGGTCGTTTTCGGCGAGGATGTCGGTTATTTCGGCGGCGTCTTCCGTGGCACCCAGGGCCTGCAGCAGAAATACGGCAAGACGCGCTGTTTCGATGCGCCGATCAACGAATCCGGCATTGTCGGCGTGGCGATCGGCATGGCCGCCTACGGGCTGAAACCCTGTGTCGAGATCCAGTTCGCCGATTACATGTATCCGGCCTACGACCAACTCACCCAGGAAGCGGCGCGGCTGCGCTATCGCTCCAACGGCGATTTCACCTGCGGCATCACCGTGCGGATGCCGACCGGCGGCGGCATCTTTGGGGGGCAGACGCACAGCCAGAGCCCGGAGGCGCTGTTTACTCACGTCTGCGGGCTGCAGGTGGTGGTGCCCTCCAATCCCTATGACGCCAAGGGCCTGCTGATCGCCTCGATCGAGAACCCGGATCCGGTGATCTTCCTCGAACCGAAGCGGCTCTATAACGGCCCGTTCGACGGCCATCACGATCGGCCGGTAACCTCCTGGGCCGGCCATCCGCTCGGGGAGGTGCCCGCCGAGCACTATGTCGTGCCGCTTGGCAAGGCGGTGGTGCGGCGGCCGGGTTCGGCGGTGACCGTGCTCGCCTATGGCACGATGGTGCATGTGGCGGAAGCGACGGCCGAGGAGACCGGTATCGACGCCGAGGTGATCGACCTGCGCACCCTGATGCCGCTCGACCTCGATACGATCGTCACTTCGGTGAAGAAAACCGGTCGCTGCATGGTGGTGCACGAGGCGACGCTCACCTCCGGCTTTGGCGCGGAACTGGCGGCGCTGGTGCAGGAGCATTGCTTCTACAACCTCGAAGCCCCGGTCAGCCGGGTGGCCGGCTGGGACACGCCGTATCCGCATGCGCAGGAATGGGATTATTTTCCAGGCCCGGCCCGCGTCGGCCGGGCGCTGCGCGACATGATGGAGGCCTGAGACATGGCGGAAAAACTCATCAAGCTGCCGGATGTCGGCGAAGGCGTCGCGGAAGCGGAACTGGTCGAATGGCACGTCAATGTCGGCGATCTGGTCCGCGAAGACATGGTGCTGGCGGCCGTGATGACCGGCAAGGCGACCGTCGAAATCCCGTCGCCCGTGGAAGGTGAGGTGACCTTCCGGCACGGCGAGATCGGCGACATCATTGCAACCGGCACCGTCATCCTCAAGATCAGGACCGTGGGCGAGGCCGTCGACGGTGAGGAGGAGCCGGAGATCGAGCTTCCGCTGGTCCAGCCGGAGGCTTTGTCCGTTGAACCGCAGAAGAAGTCCGAGCCGGTAGTGGAAAGGCCGAAGCCTGCTGAGGTTATTCCTCAGAAGCCAGCCGCATCATCTGTTCCGAGGGATGTCGGAGTCCCCCGTGCCGAGGGAGAAAAGCCGCTGGCGCCGCCGGCCGTTCGTCTTCGGGCGAAGGAGGCGGGCATCGACCTTCGGCAAGTGCCGGGCACTGGCCCGGCCGGCCGCATTACCCATGAGGATCTGGACACGTTCCTGAACAGCCAGGGCGGCGGCGGAGGTGTCGCTGCCGGGCTGCAGCCGAACAAGGCGGTCCAGGAGGTCAAGGTGGTTGGCCTGCGCCGCCGCATCGCTGAAAAGATGGCGCTGTCGAAATCCCGCATCCCCCACATCACCTATGTGGAAGAGGTCGACATGACCGCGCTGGAAGAGCTGCGGACCCGCATGAACGGCACCCAGAAGCCCGGTCGGCCGAAACTCACCATCCTGCCCTTCCTGATGCGGGCGATGGTCAAGGCGATCGCCGAACAGCCGGGCATCAATGCGCTTTACGACGACGAGGCCGGCATCATCCGCCAATATGGCGGCGTGCATATCGGCATCGCGGCGCAGACGCCCTCGGGCCTCGTCGTTCCGGTTGTCAGGCACGCCGAGGCGCGCGACATCTTCGACTGCGCCCGGGAAGTGGCACGCTTAAGCGAAGCGGCCAAGAACGGTACCGCGCTGCGCGAGGAACTGTCCGGTTCGACGATCACCATCAGTTCGCTCGGCGCGATGGGCGGCATCGTCTCGACGCCGGTCATCAACCATCCGGAAGTGGCGATCATCGGCGTCAACAAGCTCGCCGTCCGGCCGCATTGGGACGGGACGCAATTCGTGCCGCGCAAGATGATGAACCTGTCCTCCAGCTTCGATCACCGGGTGATCGACGGCTGGGATGCCGCGAGTTTCGTGCAGCGCCTGAAGGCGTTGATGGAAACACCGGCGCTAATCTTCGTCGAGGAGTGAGGTGAGAGAAGAACAATGAAAGAGATCACCTGCAAGCTCCTCGTCATCGGGGCCGGTCCGGGAGGCTATGTCTGCGCCATCCGGGCCGGCCAGCTGGGGGTCGACACGGTCATCGTCGAGATGGCGAAGCCGGGCGGTACCTGCCTCAATATCGGCTGTATTCCCTCCAAGGCAATCATCCATGCGGCCGACGATTTCGCGAAGACCGTCGCGATGGCGGCGGGCAAAAATGCAATGGGCATCAAGGCCGACAATCCGGCGATCGACCTTGCCAAAACCATGACCTGGAAGGACGGCATTACCGGCCGGCTGACGCTGGGCGTCGCGGGCCTCCTGAAGAAGGCTGGCGTCAAGATCGTCGTCGGCCGGGCAAAATTCCGGGATGGCAAGACGGTCGCGGTGGAGACCGAGACGGGCGAGCAGGTCATCCGCGCCGAAAATATCGTCATCGCCACCGGTTCTGCGCCGGTCGAATTGCCGATGCTGCCGTTCGAGGGCAAGGTCATTTCCTCGACCGGCGCGCTGTCCCTGACCGAGGTACCACAAAAGCTTGCAGTGGTTGGTGCCGGCTATATCGGCCTCGAACTCGGGCTCGCCTTTGCCAAACTCGGAGCGAAGGTGACGATCGTCGAAGCGCTCGACCGCATCCTGCCGCTCTACGATACGCAGCTTACCCAGCCGGTCGCCAAGCGGCTCGCGGCTTTGGGCGTCGAGGTCCTGCTCGGCACCAAGGTCAAGGGCCTGTCTTCGAATGGAGAGGCGCTGCTGGCGGAGACCGGCTCCGGCGAGGAGAAACGCATCGCTGCCGACAAGATCCTCGTCACGGTCGGACGCAAGCCGGTGACCGAAGGCTGGGGCCGTGAAGAGCTGGAGCTCGACATGGACGGCCGGTTCCTGAAGGTCGATGAGCAGTGCCGCACCTCGATGCGCGGCATCCATGCGGTGGGCGACGTGACCGGCGAGCCTATGCTGGCGCACCGGGCAATGGCGCAGGGCGAGATGGTGGCGGAGATCGTCTCCGGCAAGCGCCGTCCCTGGGACAAGCGCGCCATCCCGGCCGTCTGCTTCACCGATCCGGAAATCGTTTCCGTGGGCCTGTCGCCGGACGAGGCGAAGGCGCAGGGCCGCGAGATCAAGGTCGGTCAGTTTCCGTTCGCCGCCAACGGACGCGCGATGACGCTATCGGCAGAGGAAGGGTTTGTCCGCATCGTGGCGCGGGCCGACAACCACCTTGTGCTCGGAATCCAGGCTGTCGGCGCTGGCATCTCCGAACTCTCGGCTGCCTTCGGGCTGGCGATCGAGATGGGGGCGAGGCTGGAGGATATCGCCGGGACGATCCACGCGCATCCGACGCAATCGGAGGCTTTTGCGGAGGCTGCGATGAAGGCGCTGGGACATGCGTTGCATATGTGAGCATATCGGTAGCAAATCGCCGTGGACGCGTGGATCGCCGCAGCGTATTCCTGTGTTGAACGGGAGGCGATGATGAAGAAACTATTTGCGATATGCTTTTCATGCTTGCTTGTGCCGGCGGCGGCGCTTGCCGAAACGCGTTGCGGCTGGCTGGTCAATCCGACGCCGCGCAACTGGACGCTGATCGATGCCCAGAATGAATGGCTAATCATGCTTCAGGGCGGCTACGAAGCCAAAGGCATGGACAAGATCAAGGACATGGCTGAAGGCGAGCATGTGACCATAAACTACAGCCATGGCTACGCCTGCTTTTGCATGAACGTTTCGACTGGCAAGGACGAAATCGTCCGGGAGATTTACTCCACCCGCCAGCTGCCCCTTTCAAAATGCCGACGCGATCCGGCACTCAGCGAGCCTAGATGAACAATTAGGCCTCCCGCCCGGTGTCCTGTCCAGAGGAGTTTGGTCGCGATAACGGCCTAAAGCTCGAGCAGCGCATACGGCTTTCCGGTCGGCTTCTCGATATGCGAGGCGACATTGTAGACCGGGGCGCCGCCGGGCGTCTTGCCCTCGTAAGTGCCTCGATGGGCATGGCCGTGGACCACGGCAGAGACTGGAAAACGGTCGATGGTTTCCGCAAGGCGCGACGAGCCGAGAAACGGATAAATCTCCTCCGGCTCGCCGATCACGGTCTCGCGGATCGGCGCGTAGTGCAGAATGACCATGGCCCGTTCCGAGCGAACCTGGCGCAACGCGTTTTCGAGCCTCATGGTTTCCTCGACGCTTTCGGTGACCATGGCCTTAATGGCAGGCTCGCCGAACGAGCCGAGCATGTGGCGGCCGAAACCGCCGGCGAAACCCTTGGCGCCTGCAAAGCCGACGCCATTGATCTCGACGGCCTGGCCTTCCAGCAGGTGGATGCCGGCATCCTTCAGGATATGGGTGACCTCCTCGACGCAGCCGCATTCGTAATCATGATTGCCGAGCACGCCGACGATCGGGATCGAGCAGGAGCGCAGATCGGCCGCCAGTATTTCCGCCTCCTTCGGTTTGCCGAGATCGGTCAGGTCGCCGGTCAGTACCAGGATATCGGCAGCCTGCGAGATTTCGCTGAACAGCTCCCTGTAGGACGCCGAACCGTGCTCCTTGATATGCAGGTCGCCCATCGCTGCGATCCGCTGCTTGCCGTTCGCCTTCTTCGTCGATGCCTTGTCGCTGTCAGCCTTTTTTGTTTCCGTCTGGACGGTGACGCTCTTCGCGTCGGTTGCTTTGCTCACGCTAAGCCTCCTTCGGCCATTTCCTCTTCGACGCCGTCGCGAAGGTCGCCTTCGCCGCCGACGTCTGCAAAACCCCATTCCTTGACGTCGATCTCGAAATCCACCCGGCTGAACATGCGACCGCGGCAGATCTTCATCTGCGGCAGCGGCAGTTCGCGCTGCGCCTTCAGGCGGTCGAGCAGTTCGTCCAGAAGCCAGTCGGGCACCTTGTCGCGCTCGGTCGGGTAGATCCAGCGGAAGTTCAAGAGGTGGATCAGCAGCACTTCCCAATGCACTTCCATATGGCTCAGCAGCCGTTCCCAATCGATCTGGTCATGAGCGCGCAGGATCATATGGACGATATCGCCGCCGTCATAGCGGTGGCGGAGCTGCACGAAACATTTCGACCAGATGAGTTCGGTCGGCGCGATGATCCGTACCTTGTGGCCGTTCATCTCGATCTGGCGGGCGTTTTCAAACCAGGCGTCGCTGATCGGCATCGTGCCGTTCGAGGCGGCGAAGATGACGTCGAAGAAGTGCCGGCCCTTCTTCACCTTGCCGAGCCAGCGGTCGTCCTCCACCTCGATATGATAACCCTTGTCCTTGAAATGGGCGAGGATGCGGGCGTAGTCGCCGGCCTTGCAGAAGATGTCGAGATCCTTCGTCTGACGGGTGATGCCCGTATAGGCACTGATGGCGAACGTGCCGGCCAGCAGGAACGGGATATGGCACTTGGCCAGATCCTCGACCGCCTCGGCGACAAAGGCTTCGGAATCCGCGTCGGCAAGCGTCGGCGCAGCCTTCACCTCCATTCCCGGCATGGTGTCGACCGGATGGGTAGCCTTCTCCCTCGGCAGGTTCTGCGCGGCATTCGCTTCAGCATTCATTACGGATCTCCGAAATGTGGCTTCGCGCAGAGGAACACCCGGGCATGCCCGGAGGTTCCGTTCTTGGGTCATTGCGACTGTGCTGGCGCTTCACCGTTCGGGATTATCGGCATTCGCCATAGGGCTGGCGCGGCCGTCCGGCTGGTCGCCGTCTTCGCGCCCGTCCGTGTCCTCAAGATCGCTTTCGACCAGATAGGCGTCGCTGCCGCCGAGCCTTGCGGCTTCCTTCAGCGCTTCCGGGTTGGTGGTGTCCAGTTGTTCGTCGTCCAATTGCTCCTGGAGCGCATCATTGGTCTTGTTGTCGTCGGCTGGGGTCTTGCCGCTGTCGGCAGCTGGGCGTTTGGCGTCCATGGCGATGGTTCCTTTCTCTGATGTCGAGCCATTCCAGACATCCATCCGGGCTCATCTCTCAACCGTTGGCAACGCAACAGGTTCCGCCGGTGGCCTAGGCGGGAACCAAAGCCGCGGCTGACTGTTGATTAAGCGTGCAAACTTCAGGAGGCAGACATGCCAGCGAAATCCAAAGCACAGCAGAAGGCAGCCGGCGCAGCGCTTGCGGCCAAACGCGGCGATATGAAGAAGAGCGAACTCAAGGGCGCTTCGAAGGGCATGGAGAAATCCATGAGCGAAAAGCAGCTTGAAGATTTCGCCTCGACCAAGCGCAAGGGCAAGCCCGACCACGCCGCCCATCACTGACGAGATACCCGATTTGCCGAGACGCCAGATCGGGCTGCCGGTCCGAGACCGGAACTTCGCGGAAAGACGGACGTTCTTTGGGACGTTCGTCTTTTCGTGGAGGAGGAAAAGTCATGCCGCCTGAAACCATACCGCCTGAAGAACTCGACAAGACGCTGACCGCCCTGCCGCTGAGGATCGGCGTCTATATTCCGGACGACCTGATGGAAGACTGGTTTGCGCCCGGAACGGGCATGAACCCCGTGAGCGAGGCAGCCTTGAAGGCGGCGGAAGCCTACGGCCGCCGCTTCGAATGCGAGTTCAAATATTATCCGGAGCGTATGGAAGGCGTTTTCTGGAAATGGGTGCCGGCTCTCTAGCGCGTCTTTCAAGTCTCGATGAGTGAGCCTCGATGAGGCTGGAAAAGTCGATGAGGCGCGCCGCGCCGCTAAGGATCGCTCTTCTCTGCCTCATGGCCAAGCGATCGGTCCGCCTATGGCGCGGCGGCGCCTCATTCAATGACAATCACCTCAAGGGGCGGTACGGGGGGCTGAAACGATCGTAACGCAGCCGCCAGCCTGCTTCGCAAGGCCTGCCATGACGCTGCAAATGCACGAGAAAAGGAAAGGTTCCGCTGAAAAGTGATTCGAACGGTTATTTTTCGTCCGAATCACCAAAACTCACGGAACGGTCACTGCTCAGGCGTAGCTGTCGCGCAGTGCTTCGAATTTCTGAAGCTGCTCGGCGATCAGTTCGCGTGCGGCATCCCGCTTCACGAAGACCTTGAACATCGCCGAACCCTTGGCATTCATGAACCAGACCGAGCAGGAGCGACGGCCGTGGAAGGCACGATCGACGAAGGTCACCGACGCGCAGTTATCCTTCTTGATGTGACCGCCGATCGGGCTGTCGCCGTGGATGTTGAACCATCCGTGGCCTTCCGAACCCATCGGCAGGCTGCCTTCGGCCTCCAGCACGATGTCTTCGGTATGGACGATGAAAAGAACCTCCCCCCAGGTGCTCATCTCGGCCCAGATGTCGGCGAACCTCTCCTTGTCGGCGATGATCGCCGCGCCTTTCGGCAGGATTTCGAGGATCTCGGCGGGCGTCACGTCGGCATTGGCGGCGATCGCCTCGACGACGCCGTCGGGCTTCTCCGCCAGAGCGGCGAGAGCCCGACGGCGACGGTCCGGGCTGATTTCGGAAACGGCGTTCATCGGGACCTCAGGCAGCAGCGTCGGCGCGCACGCCGTTCTTGTCTTCGTGGATGATCACTTCGAAACCTTCGAAATGCGGACCCGAGAGATATTCCACCTTGCCGCGGTTGTTGCCGGCATTCGCGTGGGCCGCGCGGAACTGTTCCGACTTTGTCCAGGCCTGGAAGTCCTCGAAGGTTTCCCACACGGTATGGGATGCATAGAGGGTGTGATCCTCCGCCTTCGGGCCCTTGAGCATATGGAACTCCACATAACCGGGCAGTTCTGCAAGCCGGCCCTGGCGGCCGCGCCAGATGGCTTCGAACGCCTCTTCATAACCCGGCACGACGCGGAATCGGTTCATGGCGATGTACATGGATAGTCCCTCACTTAAAGTTTCACTTTCGGCTCAAGATATCTGCGGCCGGTCCCCTTGAAAAGCCTAAAAAACTTGCGTAGTCAACTCAAGTTATATCCGCCGGCCAGGCGGACCCGAGGCATATTACGCCTCGATTTGAGCAGACAAGGAGCAGGGTATCATGGGGTCTTCCTTCACCTTGAGGGGGCTTTTCACAGCCGTCCTCCTGGGCACCGGTCTCGTCGCGGGCGTCGCGGCTGCATCCGACAAGGGCAATCCGGAGGCCAAGCGGATCGTTTCCATCGGCGGCACGATCACCGAGATCCTCTATGCGCTTGGCGCCGAGGACCGGATCGTAGCACGGGACTCGACGAGCTTCTATCCGGATGCGGCCAACTCCAAGCCGGACGTCGGTTACATGCGCGCCTTGTCTGCGGAAGGCATTCTCGGCCAGAAGCCCGATCTGATCCTGATGGAGCAGGATTCCGGCCCGCCGCCGGTCATCGAAATCCTCAAAGCCAGCGAAGTGCCGATGGTGGTCATCCCGACACCGCCGAAGGCGGATGCGATCGGCAGGAAGATCCGCGACGTGGGAGCGGCAGTCGGGCTTTCCGACAAGGCAGAGGCGCTTGCCGTGAAGACGGAAGAGGGGCTGAAGAAGCTCGCCGCTGACGTCGCTCAGCTTCCCGGTCCGAAGAAGAAGGTCCTGTTCGTGCTGTCGCTCACCAATAACCGCGTCATGGCCGGCGGTGCCGATACGGAAGCGGGCGCGGTGATCGAAATGGCCGGCGGTATCAATGCCGCGCCGACGATCAACGGCTACAAGCCGCTCGCCGACGAAGCCGTGATCGCGGCCAAGCCGGATGTCGTGCTCGCCATGTCGCGCGGCGATCACGTCATGACGCCGGAACAGGTTTTTGCGATGCCGTCGATGCAGACGACGCCGGCTGCCGCCAACAAGGCGCTGGTCACCATGGACGGCCTGCTGCTGCTCGGTTTCGGCCCGCGCACCCCGGACGCTGCCCGCTCGCTCGCCGCCCGGATCTATCCCGGGGCGATCAACTGATGATGAAGGCGCTGGCGATGCCGTTCCGGCCGGCGGAGGATGGAGACCGGACCCGCCAGGGCGTCGTCATGCTTCTTCTCCTGGCGGTTATGCTGTTTGCCGCGTGCCTGCTTTCGCTCGGTATCGGCCCGACCGGCGTCGGCCTGCGCGATCTCTGGACCTATGCGACCGGCAACAGCGCCAGCCTGTCTACACAGGAACGGGTGATCCTCGAAGCGGTCCGCCTGCCGCGCACCGCGCTCGGCCTGCTGGTCGGCGCCGGGCTTGCCGTCTCAGGCGCGATGATGCAGGGCCTGTTCCGCAATCCGCTTGCCGATCCCGGCATCGTCGGGGTGACTTCTGGCGCGGGACTTGCCGCGGTTGCGGCGATCGTGCTCGGCAACGGCATTCTGGCGCCGGTCGCCATGCTGCTCGGCAACCAGTTCCTGCCGCTGATGGCCTTCTTCGGCGGTCTCTTCAACACTTGGGCGCTCTATCTCATCGCCACCCGCGACGGGCGGACGTCGACGACGGCTCTGATCCTGTCCGGCATTGCGATCGGTGCGCTTTCGGCAGCGCTGATGGGCCTGATGATCGTCATGGCCGACGACCGGCAGCTGCGCGACATTACCTTCTGGAGCCTCGGCTCGCTCGGCGGCGCCACGTTCGGCCGGGTGTTGTCCATTCTGCCTTTCATCGGCGCGGTGATGCTCATCATGCCCTTCGTGGCGCGGGGGCTCGACGCACTGGTGCTCGGCGATGCGGCGGCCTTCCACATGGGAATACCGGTGCAGCGGCTGAAGAAGATCGTCATCGTCGCGGTCGCCGCCGCCTGCGGTTCGACCGTTGCGGTTGCCGGCTCGATCGGTTTCGTCGGCTTTGTCGTGCGGGATCTGCTGCGCCTCGTCATGGGGCCGTCGCACCGCTTCCTT
>NZ_JALBGW010000146.1:0-11860 GCF_023006485.1 Neorhizobium sp. BETTINA12A | reverse complement strand
GTTGGTCGGCAGGTCGGCATGGATGACGAGATCGAGACCCGGCAGGTCGATGCCGCGCGCGGCGACGTCGGTCGCGATGCAGACGCGGGCACGGCCGTCGCGCATTGCCTGCAGCGCATGGGTCCGCTCGTTCTGCGTCAGCTCGCCGGAGAGGGCCACGACTGCGAAATTGCGGTTGTTGAACCGCGCCGTCAGATGGTTGACGGCAGCACGCGTCGAGCAGAACACGATTGCGTTGGTCGACTCGTAATAACGAAGCACGTTGATGATCGCATTTTCGCGGTCAGCCGATGCCACGGCGAGCGCGCGGTATTCGATATCGACATGCTGCTTTTCCTCGGCAGAGGTCGCGATGCGCACCGCGTCGCGCTGGTAGCTTTTGGCAAGCTTGGCGATCGCGGCCGGAACGGTTGCCGAGAACATCAGAGTGCGGCGGTCGTCGGGCGCCGATTCCAGGATGAATTCCAGATCCTCACGGAAACCGAGATCGAGCATCTCGTCCGCCTCGTCGAGCACGGCCACCTTGAGGGCCGACATGTCGAGCGCGTTGCGGCGGATATGGTCGCAGAGACGGCCGGGCGTACCGACGACGATATGGGCGCCGCGCTCCAGCGCGCGCCGTTCGCTGCGGATGTCCATGCCGCCGACGCAGCTGGTGATGACCGCGCCGGTCATCTCGTAAAGCCATTCCAGCTCGCGGGTGACCTGCATCGCCAGTTCGCGGGTGGGCGCAATGACGAGCGCCAAAGGCTGCCGCGCCGGGCCGAATTTTTCCGCGTCGCCGAGCAGAGTCGGCGCGATCGCAAGCCCGAAGGCAACGGTCTTGCCCGAGCCGGTCTGCGCCGAAACCAGCGCATCGGAATGGATGAGAGCCGGGTCGAGCATGGATTTCTGGACGGGGGTCAGCGTTACATAGCCCCGTTTCGCCAACGCCTTGGCGATCGCCGGGACGGCGCCGTTGTAATCGGTCATCTAAATCTGTCTTTCGGATTGTCGCGCACGAAGCGCTGTGGCTGCAACACTCGCAGCCGAACTTGTGCCGTTCCTACTTATTTGCAGCGCAAATGTCAAAGAGCATGTCGGCGCGAGGTCCCGATCAAGGCCGCTATTGACGCCAAAAGCTTAATATCTGACGTAAATCTCCCCTAAGTGGGGAATACCCAGGCGGAGAAGGCCATGTCCGACATTTTAAAAAAGCAGGCCGAACTGCAGGCTCAGGCCGATACGATCGTCAGCGCCCTCGGCCTCGAGGATGCCTTGCGTTTGGCTGGAAATCCGGTGTGGGTCGGAAGCTCGGCGCTCGGCCTCATCGTCCGCCGCGATATCGACATCACCGTGGTCTGCGAGAGGCTCGACCCAGCCGCCCGCCGGACCGTCGCGGAGATCGCTGGCGAACTGATGCTCGACAGCCGCGTCGGCGCCGTGCGCTACCGCAACGATAGCGGCCTCTGGAACGTCGAACCGCAAAACTACCCGGACGGCCTCTATCTTGGCCTCACCTACCGGACGGACACGGGCGAAGACTGGAATCTCGACATCTGGTTCATCGACGAGCCGGACCGCCAGCCCGACCTGAAACATCTGAAGACGCTGCTGCCCCGCTTGACCGACGAGGTGCGGAAAACCATCCTCGTCATCAAGACCGAACTTGCAGCAAACGCGCCGAAAGGCGGCAAGCCGGCCCCGAGCGCAGTTGTCTACGAGGCGGTGCTGGATGACGGCGTCGATAAGCTTGCAGGCTTCGTGGACTGGCTGTCACGCCGACCGTAGGCGGCATTACCGCCAGAAGGACGGGATGGTCTCCGCAAGCCGCGGCCCGATCCGGAGCGGCTCGATCTTCTCCGCAAGGCCTGTCGCATCGGAAATCTCGATGCCAAGGCCGCAGATGGTCGCGGGTCCGGTCGCCGCCTCGAAACGGCCCTTTGGCATCTTCGAGATGAAGCGGTTGAGCGGTTCTTCCTTGTCCATGCCGAGCGATGAATCGTAATCGCCGCACATGCCGGCATCCGACATGTAGCCGGTACCGCCGTTGAGGATCTGGCAATCGGCCGTCGGCACATGCGTGTGGGTGCCGACCACCAGGCTGGCGCGGCCGTCCACGAAATGACCGAAGCACTGCTTCTCGCTGGTTGCTTCCGCGTGGAAGTCGAAGATGATCGCGTCCGCCTGTTCCTTCAATGGAGCCGCGGCGAGGATCGCCTCGGCGCTCTTGAAGGGATCGTCGAGCTCGGGATGCATGAATACCCGGCCCATGATGTTGGCGACCAGAATGCGCGCGCCGTTGCGGGCGTAGAAGATGCCCGATCCCTTGCCCGGCGTGCCGGCGGGGTAATTGGCGGGCCGCAGGAATTGCTCGTGGCGGCCGGCAAAGCTCACCGCCTCCTTCTGGTCCCAGACATGGTTGCCGGTCGTCACCACGTCGGCGCCGGCATTGATCGTCTCGAGAAAGATATCCTCGGTAATGCCGAAGCCGCCGGCGGCATTCTCGCCGTTGACGATGACGAAATCGAGCTTCAGGTCGGCGACGAGGCTCGGCAGTTTTTCCCAGACCGCCACGCGGCCGGTCTTGCCCACCATGTCACCCAGGAACAAAAGGCGCATTCTTATCCAATCTGTGCGCGGCCCATGTCTTCGAAGGGCCGGTAACCGCTCTCCGTCAGGATAGCGTTTAGTCTGATATCGTGAGGTTCAACGGGAACTGATGCCACTTCCTGGCAGTCAAAGGCAATCCCGATCAGCGTCGGGTTCAGGCCTTTTTGCTGCAGGCGGTGGATCGCCCGGTCGTAATAACCGCCGCCATAGCCGATCCGGTGCCCGCCGGCATCGAACGCGGAGAGCGGAACCAGCATCACCTGCGGCTCGAGCTCGGCAGCGTCCGGCCCCGGGCCGAAGGTGCCGAACACGCCCGGCACCAATTCGGCGCCGCGCACCAGTTCGCGAAAGATAATCGTTTTCTTGTCGAGGATGACGGGCACGCAGAGCCGCGCGTTGCGGTCCCTGAGATGCGCCATCAGCGACCGCACGTCGACTTCCGAGCGGATCGGCAGAAAGCCCGAAACGATCGCGCCGGGCTCGATGCGGATTGCCTCTGCCCCGTGCGATGCGATGACAAGGCTCTTCTCGATGCGCTCGACCGGGGGAATTGCATCCCGTGCGGCAAGCCGCGCGGCACGAAGCTCCGCCTTGGTCTTCAAGACGTCCGTCATATCTTGTCCGACCGCTTGACCAGCAGCTTGTCGATGCGGCGGCCGTCGAGATCGATCACCTCGAAGGTCCAGCCGTTCTTGGTGAAACTCTCGCCGAGTTCCGGCAAGCGTTTCATCTCGTCGAGCACGAAGCCCGCGACAGTCTCGTAGCCCGGATCGTCCCCGAGCGAAAACCCCATCTGGTCGGAGAACTCGTCGACCGGCATCCAGCCGGCGATCAGGAAAGAACCGTCGTCGCGCGATACGATCGCAGGTTCTTCGTCGTTTTCCTCCTGGAACACGCCGGTGATCGCCTCGAGGATGTCGCCCGACGTGATGATGCCTTCGAAATGACCGTATTCGTCGTAGACGAGCACCATATGGGCCGGCGCGCGGCGCAGCGCCTGGATGACGTCGAGCGCGCCGGTGAGGTCCGACACGACGGGCGCCTCGCGCATGATGCCGCGGATATCCAGCATCTTGCCGCCGGCGATGAAATCGTAAGCGTCCTTGACGAACAGCGTGCCGAGGATTTCGTCGGAACTGCCGTTGCGGATCGGCAGGCGGGAACGCTGCGTGGCGCGCAGCTGTTCGCGGATCTCATCCGAATTGTCTTCGATGTCGATGACCTCGACATCGCGCCGCGGCGTCATCAGGCCGCGCGCGGTGCGGTCGGCAAGCCGCATGACGCCTGAGATCATGGCGGATTCTTCCGTCTCGATCACGCCGGCGCTCTGGGCTTCGGCAAGCACGGTGCGGATTTCCTCGTCGGTGACCCGGTCGCCCGACTCGCCCCTCTGGCCAAGCAGGCTGAGGACGATTCGGCCGGAAATATCGAGGAACCAGACGATCGGCGCGCCAACGGTCGCCAGCATTTTCATGGCGGGCGCGACACGGGCGGCAACCGCCTCCGGCGCCCGCAGTGCGATCTGCTTCGGCACCAGTTCGCCGACGATCAGCGACAGATAAGTGATGATGACGACGACGGTGCCGACGCCCAGCCAGTCGGCGAGATTGTCCGCCATGCCCTGCGCCTCGAACCAGGTGGTCAATCGCGCGCCGAGCGTGGCGCCCGAGAATGCACCGGACAGCACGCCGACCAGCGTGATGCCGATTTGGACGGAGGAGAGGAAGCGGCCGGGATCTTCCGCAAGCCGCATGGCTGTGGCGGCACCGCGATTGCCTTGCTCGGCCATGATCCGCAACCGCACGGGGCGGGAGGAGACGACGGCAAGTTCCGACATCGCGAGGACACCGTTCAAAACGGTGAGGGCGATGACGATGAGTATTTCGGTTAACAAGAGAAGCTCTTTAATTGGAACAATATGCCTGCACGCGAAACGAACGTGCCGCCCCAGGGAGCGGCCCGCATCCATACGACCGCGCCGGAGCGCTTCGTCGGCGATGCTTCACGCACAGTTCGGAAAACCGGGACCGGTTCTCGGAGCTATGCACCTTCACTCGCATGCGTAAATCATAGGGTCGTCATGCGGGCATTGCAATGGTTGGAACAAAATGAAGGGTTTGCACCGCGGAAGCCGTGACCCGGTCGCTGTCGCCGCAACTACTGAAGGCTGACCGTCAGTTCGGCGCGGGTGCCGGAAAGAGAGGGCACATAATGGATCGTCGACCCGAGCGTCGCGGCCATGGACTTGACGATCCGGCTGCCGAGCCCGGTTCCTTTCGGCGCATCGCCCTCACGCCAGCCGATCCCGTCATCCTCGACGGCGAGAAGCGCATCGCCCTCACCCTGGCGCTTGAGCAGCACCCGAACTTCGCCCTCGGTGCCGGCCGGATAGGCATATTTCAGCGCGTTGGTGAGCAGTTCCGTGACGATCATGCCGACGGAGACGGCGCGATCGGAGGTCAGCGACAAAGGTTCGGCATCGAGGCGGATCGACGGTCCCCCATCGCCGTTGACGGAGCCCTGGACCTCACGCACCAGCGTGCCCAGATATTTGTCCATCTCCACATGCCGGACGTCGTCGGATGTGTAGAGGCTGCGATGCATGCCGGCGATCGCGCTGATGCGCGCCTGCGTCTCGGAAAGAGCGGCCTTCACGTCGTCGCTCTTGCTGCTGGATACCTGCAGGCGGATGAGTGCCGCGACCAGCGCCAGGCTATTGGCCACGCGGTGATTAACCTCGGCGAGCAGAACCTCGGCGCGTTCCTTGCCCAGGCGGATCTCCTGCTCGGCCTTGTCCTTGGCCTGCCGCAATTCGGCATTGGCGATGCCCTGCGCGATCGCGCTTTCCATCAGCGGCCAGAACTCCTCACCGACCGTCTTGATGACATAGTCGGATGCGCCGCTCTTCAGCGCATCGATGGCGATCGTCGCGTCGCTGGAACCGGTGACGTAGATCACCGGAATGACCGAGTCCTGATCTTTCAGCTTGTGAAGGATGTCGAGCCCGGTTCCGGTCTTCAGGTAATGGTCGAGGACGATCGCGTCGATACCGCCTTTTTCCACCGCCGCCATTGCCGATGCCGCGTCAACGGCGTGGACCACCTCATAACCGGCACGCACAAAATGGCGTTCTGCCAATCTGGCAAGCGCGAGATCATCATCGACATAGAGTATGGTTTGCGGCATCACGTCTCGTTATTGTCCGGGGACCTGCATCACGGCAAAGAACAGCCCTAGTTGTCGGATGGCATGCGCAAAACTGTCGTAGTCCACCGGTTTGGTGATGTAGACGTTGGCGCCGAGATCATAGCAGCGCTGAATCTCCCGCTCATCGTCCGTGGTCGTCAGGATGACCACCGGCAGACGCTTGGAGTGTGGGTTGGACTTCACCTTCTCCAGGATGTCAACACCCGACATGTCCGGCAGGTTGAGGTCGAGGAGGATCAGCAGATGGCGATCCTGATTTGGGTCTCCGGAACGATCCGCGCCGAGGATAAAGTCGAGAGCCGCATTGCCGTTCGTAAAGGGAACGATCTCGTTATTGACGCCAGCGCGACGGACGTTCTTTTCGATCAGGCGCGCATGGCCTTCATCGTCCTCGATCATCACGATGGTGACTTCTTTACCGGCAGCCTTCATGAGCCGTTACTCCTGACATAGTGGGACAGATCCGTGGGCAACCGGATGACGAACGTCGTCCCGCCGCCCAATGTGGACGTCACGGTAATCTCACCGCCTAGATTTCTAACTAGTGAACGCACATGCGCAAGACCGATACCCTCGCCCTGCTGGTCCTGAACACCCGAGCGGCGGAAAAGCTCGAAAACCCTCTCGTGATCCTCCTGGGCGATACCCCGGCCATTGTCTGAAACCTCTATTCTCATCGCAGCGCGGCCAAGCGGCATGGCCTTGACCGACAGGTTCAACGGCCGATCCGGATGTTTGTATTTCACCGCATTGTCGAAGAGATTGCCGAAAATCTGTTCCAGCGAAAATCGGTCGGTAATAAGGCCCCGCGCCTGGGCGACCGAAATATTCACCTCGCCGCCCGCTTCGCTGACCTGATGGTAGATGCTGGCCGCCGTTGCTTCGAGGAGCTCCCCGAGATCAATCCTCTCCGGCTTCAGTTCGCGCCGCCCGTCACGGGAAATCTTCAGGATGGCGTTGATCAACCCATCCATCTTCTTGGTGGACGAGCGGATGAAGGCGATGGCCTCCGGCAGATCCTGCTCGACCGCGACGCGGGCATCGTTCACATCAGCTTCAGACAGCGGCGTCCCGTCGGCCAGCACATAGGTGCTGATCGACTTGAGGCTCGCGTCGAGTTCGCTGGTGAAACCCATGATGTTGACCAGCGGCGCACGCAGGTCGTGCGAGACGATATAGGCATACCGCTGGATTTCGCGGTTCGCCTGGATCAGGTCCTCGGAGCGCTCGTTGACGCGCTCCTCGAGCCCGGCATTGAGCTCCTCGACCTCGGAGCGCGCCCGCTGAAGCTCGCGGACATGCTGGCCGACGATCATGATCGCGCCGCCGATGACGAGGATGATCATCAGGCCGCCGCCAATAGTGATCCATTGTAGCGCCGTTGCCGAATCATTGAGGTCGTCGACCCCGGTCCCGATCCGCCCGTCCGTGTCGCGGAGCAGCGTGCCGAGGATTGTCGTGATGCCTTCCATCAGCTGCCGGCCATAGGCGCCGCGGATGACCTCGATCGCCCCGATGGCATTCCCCTTCTGCACCATCTCCACCGTCGACTGCATCTCGGCGAGCTTGTCATCGATCAGCGGGTCGAGTTCGGCAAATGGGACATGCATGGCGTCCAGATTGCCGGCAGCCCTTTTCAGTCGCTCGCGCAGTCGCGGAATAACCGTGCTTGCGGTCGTATAGGGGATCAGGAATTCAGCATCCTGCGTCAGCACAAAACCACGCTGGCCGGATTCGGCTGCCCGCAGGAAAAGCTGCATGTCCGCGGCAGCACTTCGAAGTTCGCGCAGCTTCACCACGTCCTCGAAATAGACCTGCGTTGTCCGTGCCAGGAAGAAGGACGACAGCACGATCGCCAACAGGATGGCGCCCCCGACCAGAAGCATCAGCAGCGAAGATCGGGCGAAGGTGGATTTCAAAAAGGGCATCTATACGGCCGGCGAGTGAACGGGACGGCAAGAACTTGGGGGCGCGGCCCCCGTTGTCAAGCAAAGGCCACAGAATAGGTTGGTGCACGTCGAGAAGATCCACCTCGTTTGAAAAGAGGATTAAGAGCCTCGTCCAAACCGTGATCACGCCGCGCCAAGTCCACCATATGGGGGATAAATTGGAGAATTCTTAAATACAAATCTCGCCCGGCATTCGCAATTGTCGCCGCCGGATGAACAATCGACAGCCAAGCCGATCAGTCCGGACCCGATTTCGCCCGTCCTGCACTTTACAAGCAGATGCGAGAATAGATCATCCGGTCAATATGCGAATCGCGGATATTCAATAAGGATGACCGCGCGGGAAAGACCCCCCAACCAGCAGTCCCGCCTCTCGGCTGCAGTCCGGAATGCAGCTGAGTGTTTAAGCCAGGCGGTCTTTGCCTTGCATGCGGCTGCGACTTCACTGTCGCCGGAAGCCGGAAACAATCAGGTCAAAAAGGGAGAAGTGCGATCCGCGGCAACCGATGGATGTTTACGATCCTGGGTGCCTACAAACGTAGGTGGGCGCCGTGTGTCCAAGCCCACGGGCCTGGCCAGGGACAGCTCCCTTTGGATCGAGTATGGCCCCAGGGATTGTGGTTCCTGTCGTGAGGCGCAGATCGCATCGGCAATATATGTGTGATTGCCGGTCCGCACCAGTGGCGGCAAGCCTTTATTATCGACTTTGATCAGTTCACGGGAGCGGGCGTGCGGCCGTTGAGCTTGGCGGTCAACCCGTCGAGCCGCGAGGCGAGCTCGCCGAGCGCCGAGACCACGTGCTGCTCGTTGCGCTGCTGGGTTTCGAGCGCGCCGTCGCGGTTGGACTTGAGTGCCGCGACCTCGGTCTCCAGCAGGCCGAGCTTGCGGGTCATCTCCGAAAGTTCGTCCATGATCATGATGCCGGCCATCACGGTGATGCGCAGATCGCCGATCTCGCCGAACTGGCTTTTGAGGTGCCCTACGTAGCGGTCGAATCGATCGGCAAGTTCGGTCAGGTGGCTTTCCTGCCCTTCCTCGCAGGCCATGCGATAGGCCTTGCCGTCGATCATCACCGTTACCTGGGCCATGGCATTCCCTTTTGATCCTGGCGCATCAGCGATCGAGCACGGCGCGGATGGTTTCCATCGCCGTCACGAGACGCCTCGAGACTTCCCGGTTTACTTCTTCCAGTCGATTGGCGCGGAATTGCGACTGGTCGAGCTCCTGCGCGAGCCGCGCCCGGTCCGCGTGCACCCGGCGGACCTCGCCCTCCACGTCCTGGGTCTCGCGCTGGCGCTCGATGCGCGCATCGACGGCGCTCTCAAGACCGCCGATCGCTGCCTTAAGTTCCGAAATCACCATGTCGATCGTCTTTTCCGACGGCATGCGAAGCTTCCTGTCGATACACGAAATGAGCCGAATCGATACGATCGACCTCTCCAACAAGGCCGGAAGACTATTCACCGCCTGCAAGCCGGTCAATCAATCGAGACCCTTCAAACATGTCCTAACTGTGGATCGTCAACTATGTTTCTGCCCCTCGTCACATGCTGCACAGAATTCCGGCAGCTGCGGGAAAGTTCGTCATGATGGCCTCGGCGCGACGGCGCTTTTGTTGACTTGCGCGTTGCACCTGCTAAGGATCACCCGCTCTTAGGTGGTCCCTGGGCCACTCTTCAAGTGGTCCCACGAGGACCGTGACCGACACCCGTAAAAAGCGGATTAGCCATGACCTCTCTCGACAAACATAACCGGATGGCGAACGCGATCCGATTCCTCGCCATGGATGCTGTAGAGAAGGCCAATTCCGGCCATCCCGGCCTGCCGATGGGCGCTGCCGACATCGCGACGGTTCTGTTCACCCGCTACCTGAAATTCGATCCGAAGAACTCGCTCTGGCCGGACCGCGACCGTTTCGTGCTGTCCGCCGGCCACGGTTCGATGCTGCTTTATTCGCTGCTGTTCCTCACCGGTTACGAGGACATGACGATGGAGGACATCAAGCAGTTCCGCCAGCTCGGTTCCAAGACCGCCGGCCATCCGGAATACGGCCATGCCTCGGGCATCGAGACGACCACCGGTCCGCTCGGCCAGGGCATCGCCAATGCCGTCGGCATGGCGATCGCCGAGCGCAAGCTGGAAGAGGAGTTCGGCTCCGACCTGCAGAACCATTTCACCTACGCGCTCTGCGGCGACGGCTGCCTGATGGAAGGCATCAGCCAGGAAGCCATCGCGCTTGCCGGCCACCTGAAGCTCAACAAGCTCGTGCTCTTCTGGGACAACAACTCGATCACCATCGACGGCGCCGTCTCGCTGTCGGACTCGACCGACCAGGTGATGCGCTTCAAGTCCGCCCACTGGAACACGATCGAGATCGACGGCCATGACGTCGACCAGATTTCGGCTGCGATCGAAGCCGCCCAGAAGTCCGACCGCCCGACCTTCATCGCCTGCAAAACCATCATCGGCTTCGGCGCCCCCAACAAGCAGGGCACCCACAAGGTTCACGGCTCGCCTCTTGGCGCCGAGGAAATCGCGGCCGCCCGCAAGGCGCTGAACTGGGAAGCGGAAGCCTTCACCGTTCCGGCCGACGTTCTCGATGCCTGGCGCCTTGCCGGCCTGCGCTCGACGACGGTGCGCAAGGACTGGGAAGATCGCCTCGCCGCCACCGCTGCCGAGAAGAAGGCCGAGTTCGTGCGCCGGTTCGCCGGTGACTTGCCGGGCAATTTCGACAGCGCCATCGACGCCTTCAAGAAGAAGATCGCCGAGAACAACCCGACCGTTGCCACCCGCAAGGCATCCGAGGACGCGCTCGAAGTCATCAACGGCATCGTCATCGAAACGCTCGGCGGTTCGGCCGACCTGACGCCGTCGAATAACACCAAGACCAGCCAGATGAAGTCGATCACCCCGACCGATTTCTCCGGCCGCTACATGCACTGGGGCATCCGCGAACACGCGATGGCCGCCGCCATGAACGGCATCTCGCTGCATGGCGGCCTGATCCCCTATTCCGGCGGCTTCCTGATCTTCTCGGATTATTGCCGTCCGTCCGTCCGCCTCGCAGCCCTGATGGGCATCCGCGTCGTGCACGTCTGGACGCATGATTCCATCGGCGTCGGCGAAGACGGCCCGACCCACCAGCCGGTCGAACAGGTCGCAGCACTGCGCGCCATCCCGAACCTCCTGATCTTCCGCCCGGCCGACGAGACCGAGACGGCCGAATGCTGGCAGCTGGCGCTGAAGGAAAAACACCGCCCGTCCGGCCTGGCGCTGACCCGCCAGAACCTGGCGCCGGCCCGCAAGACCTATGAAGAGAAGAACCTCTGCGCCCAGGGCGCCTACGAACTCGTTTCCGCGGCCGACGCCAAGGTGACGATCTTCGCCTCCGGCTCGGAAGTCGAACTGGCGCTGAAGGCGCAAGCTGTCCTCGACGGCAAGGGCATCGCGACACGCGTCGTTTCCGTCCCCTGCGTCGAACTCTTCTTCGACCAGCCGGAATCCTACCAGACCGCGGTCGTCGGCAACTCGCCGGTCAAGATTGCGGTCGAAGCCGGCGTGCGCGAAGGCTGGGACCACTTCATCGGTCCGAAGGGCACCTTCATCGGCATGAAGTCCTTCGGGGCCTCCGGCCCTGCCAAGGACCTCTTCAAGCACTTCGGCATCACCGCGGAAGCGGTTGTTGCCGCAGCCGAAAAAGAGCTCGCCTGATCCAACTGAAATCTCCAAGACAAGCTAAAAGCGGGAGTATGTGAAATGACTGTCAAGGTTGCCATCAACGGTTTCGGCCGCATCGGCCGTAACGTGCTGCGCGCGATCGTCGAATCCGGTCGCACCGATATCGAGGTCGTCGCCATCAACGACCTGGGCCCGGTCGAGACCAACGCCCACCTGCTGCGTTACGACTCGATCCACGGCAAGTTCCCGGCAAGCGTCGAAGTCAGCGGCGACACGATCATCGTCGGCGGCGGCAAGCCGATCAAGGTGACCGCGATCAAGGACCCGGCGACCCTGCCGCACCGCGAACTCGGCGTCGATATCGCGCTCGAATGCACGGGCATCTTCACCGCCCGCGACAAGGCCGCGGCGCACCTGACCGCCGGCGCCAAGCG
>NZ_JALBGW010000145.1:0-11881 GCF_023006485.1 Neorhizobium sp. BETTINA12A | reverse complement strand
GGACGATGTGTTCGGGGCCCGCCTGAAGCTCGCGCTGATCGGGGCAGAGCAGACGCCCGACCGGCCGCCGAGCCGTTATGTCGAAGGCCTGTTCGATGACTATGCCGACCGGTTCGACACAGCTCTCGTCGAAAGGCTCGGCTATTGCGTGCCCGGCAAGCTGGCGGCGCTGGTCATGCCGCACGGACCTTTCCGCAATACGGTCGATCTCGGCTGCGGCACCGGCCTGTTCGGTGCCGAAATCCGTGGCAGGACCGCGCGCCTCGAAGGTTTCGATCTTTCGCTCAACATGCTAGCGAAGGCGCAGGCCAAGAGCCTTTACGACCATCTCGGCCAGTCCGATCTTAGCCTCGCATCGGACGAGTCCGGTCTGTTCGGCAACTTTCCGCCCAATCGCGCCGATCTGGTCTCCGCGGCCGACGTGCTGATGTATCTGGGCTCGCTCGAAACCGTCTTCCCGCTGGTGCTTGAGCTGTTGTCGCAGGCTGGCCTCTTCGCGTTCTCGGTGGAGGATGCGGGCGAGGGGGCTGGTTTCGGGCTGCGGGATTCCCTGCGTTACGCCCATTCGCAAGCTTACATCCGCATGCTGCTTTCCCGCTTCGGCCTTGATTTGCTCAAGGTGGAAAACACCGTCATTCGCATGGATGCCGGAAAACCCGTCCATGGCATTCTGTTTCTGTCGCGAAAGCGCGGCTGAACCTGCCGTTTCTTGCTTTTTTCAGTGCCCGCCGATGATCGCTTGAAGACCCTTGCCGACGGTTTTATTGCAGTGCAATATCACTGAAAACCTGAGGGGTTCAAATTGGCTGAGCAGCAGAGGCGCGGTCTCGGATTTTACAGCGCCGATCCGGCACAACACACGCTGCTGGAAGATGGGCAAGGCCTGTTCATCGGCGCCATGGTGTCGGCGCTCGGCTTCTATTTCTTGAACGAGGTCGGCCTTCTGACCGGCGGCACGGCGGGCGTCGCCTTCCTGCTTCATTATGCGTTCGGCATTTCGTTCGGCCTGCTGTTCTTCATCGTCAACCTGCCGTTCTATTATCTGTCGTTCAAGCGCCTCGGCCTCGCCTTCTCGCTGAAAACCTTCATCGCCATCGCGCTGGTCTCGGTCATCACCGAGGTGGAAAGCCATTTTTTCCTGATCCAGTACCTGCACCCGTTCTGGGCAGCCCTTCTCGGCGGACTGGTGCTCGGTTACGGCCTGCTCGGGCTTTATCGCCACCGCGCCTCGCTCGGCGGCGTCGGCATCCTGGCGATCTATATCCAGGAGCGCTTCGGCATCCAGGCAGGCCTCATCCAGCTCGCCTTCGATCTTTGCGTCATGCTCTGCGCCTTTGCCGTGGTTTCGCCCATCACCGTCGCATGGTCGGTGCTGGGCGCCGTCGTGCTCAATCTTGTGCTCGCCATCAATCACCGCTCCGACCGGTATATCGTCGCGCGGTGATCGAGGCGGGAGCTTGCGTCAGGCGGCCCCCGATCAGGCCGCTTTGCTGGCCGGCTTGTCGACCGGATGCTGGTTGCGGAAGCCGACGGCAAGCCGGTTCCAGGTGTTGATGACGCCGAGAGCGACGGTGATCTTGACGATCTCTTCCTCCGTGAAATGCGCCTTCAGCGCGTCGAAGGCGGCATCCGGAATGCCGGTATCGGCGATGCGGGTCACGGCATCGACCCAGCCGAGCAGGGCGCGTTCCTTGTCGTCATAGACCGGCGATTCCCACCAGACGCACATCATGTTGATCCACTGTTCCGAAAGTCCGTCATGCCGTGATTCCTTCACATGCATGTCGACGCAATAGGCGCAGCCGTTGATCTGCGAAGCGCGCAGCTTGATGAGGTGGATGAAGCGGCGCTCCAGACCGGAAGCCTGCACGTAGTTTTCGAGTGCCGTGACGGCCTTGACGGCTTCAGGGGCGGCCTTGAGCATGTTGAGACGTTGATGCATGGGTCTTCTCCTTTGGTTATGGCCGCCTTCGGCGTGCCTATGGCCCGGTTACCGGGCGGTTTTGCGTTCGTTGATTTCCAGAAAGGCGCAGCCGCGCGCGGCGATGCCGCCGTCGTCGGTTGCGCTGAGATCGTCCAGGATGTCGGCAATCGTCACCTTGGCGAGTTCGGCGCGATAGGCCTTTTCGGCCTTCAGCATCGCGGCATTGATGCCGCAGGGTTTGGTGAAATACCGTCCCGGCAGCGGGTTCGGCCCGCGCTGGCGGATTTCGGCGCAGCGAAAGGCCGGCGCCGACCCTTCGACGGCAAGCACGATATCGAGAAGCGTGATCTCCGCCGGCTTCTTCGCCAGCCGGTATCCGCCTTTCGGACCCGACACCGTTTCCACCAGCCTGGCGCCCGAAAGCGCCTGAAGGTGTTTCAGCAGGTAGCTGGTCGAAACCCCGTGGAATTCCGCCAGCGCCGCAGCCGACAGGACACCGCCCTCGGAAAGGCTGGACATCATGCTGATGCTGTGGATCGCCTGTTCGACACCATCGCCGAGTTTCATCGCTCATCTCCATATCGTGGATAAAATTTATCCACGATTATCGGGACGTCGTCAAGCCCCTTCTTTTTCGCGCGCTTTCTCTTAACTTAGCGGCGTGGATATCGTCGAAACCCATTCCCCCGGCCGTGACGCCGCGCTTTTGCCTCGGCCGTTCCAGAAATGGTTCGCGGAGAAGGGCTGGCAGCCGCGCGCCCATCAGCTGGAATTGCTGTCGCGCTCCACAGCGGGCGAAAACATGCTGCTGATCGCGCCGACCGGCGCCGGCAAGACGCTTGCCGGTTTCCTGCCGTCGCTGACCGACCTCACCCGCCGCGGCAAGATCCCGCCGGGCTCGGCCTTCACCGGCATCCACACGCTCTACATCTCGCCCTTGAAGGCACTCGCGGTCGATATCGAGCGCAACCTGATGAAGCCCGTCTTCGAAATGGGTCTGGACATCTCGATCGAGAACCGCACCGGCGACACGCCGCAGGCCAAACGCCAGCGCCAGAAGCTCAACCCGCCGGATATCCTGCTGACCACCCCGGAACAGGTGGCCCTGCTGCTGGCCAACAAGGAGGCCGAGCGTTTCTTCAAGGACCTGAAATACGTGGTCCTCGACGAGCTGCATTCGCTCGTCACCTCCAAGCGCGGCCACCTCCTGTCGCTCGGCCTTGCCCGTATCCGCAAGCATGCCCCCCACATGCGCACGATTGGCCTGTCGGCCACCGTCTCCGATCCCATGGACCTGCAGCGCTGGCTGGTCTCGCAGGGTGAAGACCCGACCGCGCCCGCCGGCCTCGTGCATGTCACAGGTGGTGCGGCACCCGATATCACCATCATGCGCACCGAGGACCGCATCCCCTGGTCCGGCCATGTCTCGACCTATGCGATCCCCGAGGTCTACGAGGAGATCAAGCGCCACAAGACGACGCTGATCTTCGTCAATACCCGCTTCCAGGCGGAACTGCTGTTCCAGACGCTGTGGACGATCAACGAGGACAACCTTCCGATCGCGCTGCATCACGGCTCGCTCGATGCCGGGCAACGCCGCAAGGTGGAGGCCGCCATGGCGGCCAACAAGCTGCGGGCCGTCGTCGCCACTTCCACGCTCGATCTCGGCATGGACTGGGGCGATGTCGATCTCGTCGTGCATGTCGGCGCGCCGAAGGGTGCTTCCCGCCTTGCCCAGCGCATCGGCCGCTCCAACCACCGCATGGACGAACCGTCGAAGGCGATCCTGGTGCCGGCCAACCGCTTCGAAGTGATGGAATGCCAGGCAGCGCTCGACGCCAATTATCTCGGCGCCCAGGATACGCCGCCGGTCGGCGAGGGCGCGCTCGATGTGCTCGCCCAGCACGTGCTCGGCATGGCCTGCGCCGAACCTTTCGATCCGGTCGAACTCTATGACGAGATCACCAGCGCCTCACCCTATGCCACCCTCTCCTGGGAAATGTTCGAGCGCATCGTCGATTTTGTCGCGACCGGCGGTTATGCACTGCGCTCCTATGAGCGTTACGCCAAGATCCGCAAGACCAAGGAAGGCCGCTGGCGGGTCTCAAATCCGGCCGTCGCCCAGCAATACCGCCTGAACCTCGGCACAATCGTCGAGGCGACCGAGCTCAATGTCCGGCTGGTGAAGCGCAACGCCAAAGGCACCGTCGGTCGGGGCGGCATGTCCCTCGGCAAGGTCGAGGAATATTTTCTGGAACAACTGGTGCAGGGCGATACCTTCCTGTTTGCCGGCAAGGTGCTGCGTTTCGAAGGTATCCGCGAGAACGAATGCCTCGTCTCCAACGCCTTCTCGCTCGATCCGAAAATCCCCGCCTATGCGGGCGGAAAATTTCCGCTTTCCACCTATCTCGCCGACCAGGTGCGCGGCATGCTTGCCGATCCCGATCGCTGGGGCGTGCTGCCGGACCAAGTCCGCGACTGGCTGAACATCCAGCGTGAGCGCTCGATGCTGCCGGCCAGGGACGAGTTGCTGATCGAGACCTTTCCGCGCGGAAAACGGTTCTTCATGATTGCCTATTGTTTCGAGGGGCGGCTCGCCCACCAGACGCTCGGCATGCTGCTGACACGCCGGCTGGAACGCATGGGCGCCTACCCGCTCGGTTTCGTTGCCACCGATTATTCGCTGGCCATCTGGGGCCTCAACGACATCGGCGCGATGATCCGCGCCGGGCGCCTCAGTCTTTCCGACCTTTTCGACGAGGACATGCTGGGCGACGACTTGGAAGCCTGGCTTGACGAAAGCTATATGCTGAAGCGCACCTTCCGCAATTGCGCGGTGATTTCCGGCCTGATCGAGCGCCGCCATCCGGGCAAGGAAAAGACCGGACGGCAGGTCACCGTCTCGACCGATCTGATCTACGACGTGCTGCGCAGCCACGAGCCGGATCACGTGCTTTTGGAGGCGACGCGGCGGGATGCGGCATCCGGTCTTTTGGATCTTGCCCGATTAGGCGATATGCTGGCGCGAATCAGGGGGCACATCACCCACCGCGATCTCGACCACGTTTCGCCGCTCGCCATCCCGATCATGCTGGAGATCGGCAAGGAGCCGGTACCGGGCGAGGCGCATGACGCGGTACTGCAGGAAGCCGCCGACGAACTGATCGCGGAGGCGCTTGGCTGATGCGGTATTCTGGACTGGAAGACATTGAATTGATGCACCGCCTCGCTTTGGCGCGAACGATCACAGGGGGACCTGCCGCAACCGGTGCGGAAGAGATCGTCGTGAACGGCGTCATCGCCGTCTGCGATCCGCTCGGAGGCCTTTACCTGCCCGAGACCGGCCTGCTCGTCGTCTCCGACCTGCATCTGGAAAAGGGTGCTGCCTTTGCCCGTCGCGGCATGATGCTGCCGCCCTACGATACGATCGCCACGCTCAACATCCTGTCGGCCGTCATCGCCCGCTATGATCCGAAGATCGTCGTCTCGCTCGGCGACAATTTCCACGATCGCAAGGGCTCGGAACATCTTGCCCCCGACCTGCGTTCGCTGATCACGACCATGGCGCGCGGCCGCGACTGGATCTGGATCAACGGCAACCATGATCCGGACGGCACGGTCGACCTGCCCGGCACCTGCACCGACGAACTCTTTTATGGCGGCCTCGTCTTCCGCCACGAGCCGAGTCTGATTTCCGGGCCAGGCGGGAGCAAGGGAGAGATCGCCGGCCACCTGCATCCGTCGGCCACCGTCCGACGCCGCGAAAAATCCGTCCGCCGCCCGTGTTTCGCAAGCGACGGCAACCGCCTCCTCATGCCGGCCTTCGGCGTGCTTGCCGGCGGCCTCGATCTGCGCCATCGGGCCATGCACGGCCTGTTCGACCGCGAAGCCCTGGTCGCGCACCTTCTCGGCCGCGACCGCATCTATTCGGTCCGCTACGGCAATCTGATCGGTTGACCGTCTAAAGCGTGCCGCGATCCTTCGGATTCGCTCGACACCCTTCAAGCCTTTGTTTTACGCATGTCGTTATCGCAAAACCGCTGCACACTTTTGCGCGACATGCTTTAGTTTAAACCTGTCCAAGCGCCCTACCACATGCGCGGACGCGAATGCCATCCATCATCGGCAGCCCTGACGACGCCGAACAGGCTGGACTGACAACGACTACGATCTCACCAGATCCAACAACCAGCGTTCCGCTTAGGGAAACCTGTCCAGATGAAACGATACCCAATCCTCATGCTCGACCGCATTGAGGGTTATGCGGTGACCGCCGAGCCGGAGGGTCGGAGCGTTCAGTGCAGTTCGTAGAATGGACGGTTTGGTGCGAACGTGCCCGACATAACGGCAACTGTCGCCGTCGCGAAATTCGGTGACATTGTAGTCGACCAGCGCCAAGACTGTCGTGCCGGCGGCGAGTTCCCCTTTTAGGCCTTCAAATACGGTCATCATTCGCTGTCCCCCGGGCCAAGGGAGCATTGTGCGCCGCAATATCGAAGGTGTAAAGCACCGCATGACCGGCCGGTTTTGAACGAACATCCGCAGCCAGTGCCGGCGTAGACCAGATCTCACCGATAAACCAGCACCGGCGTCTTGGAATGTGCCAGCACCTTCATCGTCACGCTGCCGAGCATGAAAGCCTTGAAGCCGGAGCGGCCGTGCGAGGCCATGGCGATGACGTCGCAATTATAGGTGCTGGCGGTCTCGATGATGGCGCTTGCGGGGTCGACGCTGCCAAGCTTCACTGTTTCGCAGGCGACCAACCGTTGTTTCGCCGCCTCCTTGGCTTCGGCGAGAATGCGGTCGGCCGCCTCGTTGTTCTGCCGGTCATATTCCGCATAGGCGACTTCCATGCCGGTCGGATTGAGCGTGAAGACCTGCAGCGGCTCCATCACTACCAGAACGGTGGCTTCCGCACCGATTTCGTGGGCAAAGTCGAGTGCCTTTTCCAGCGAACTGGTCGAAAGCGGAGAGCCGTCGGTCGGAATGAGAACGTGTTTGAACATCTGTTCCTCCTTCTAAGTTGGTGGCATCGTCGCAGTTCCCCGGGGATTATTCATTGATCCAAAGCAAGCCGCAACAGCCACATGTTCAGGACGATGCAATCCCATGCCCGGACCAGGGATTGATGCCGTCCCGCAGCCAGCGAACGGTATCCTGCCAGAAGCCTTGCCTGTGCCGGGAGTGGAACAGGCTGAAATGGCCGATGGCAGCCAGGCCGTAGTTTTCCGGCTTCAGCAGCACCTGCGTCACCTGGGCATTGCGATAATAACCGAGCGTCCGTCGGATTGCCGCCACCGTACCGATGTCGTCGTCCGACATCGTTACCGCCAGGATCGGCGCCGTCACCGCCTCGAACCGCCGCAGAACATCGCTTCGCTCCTTGGCCGGATGGGTCAGCTCCATCCGTGCCCCGCGAAAACTCCATTCGTTGGCGACGCCCGCCGGCAGGTCCTCCAGCCATCCGAGACGCTTTCCGGGGAAATAGCCGAATATCGCCGTCAGCGCCGGCATTACCACATGCCATTTGAGGAACAGCCGCAGGCGACGGCCGCTGGCATAGTCCGGCCAGTAGGCATATTGCGCGCCCATGGTCAGCATCCGGTCGATGCGATCCGCCTTGGCTGAGAGCCCCGGCAGATAACCGCCGATACTGTGGCCGACCACATAAAGCGGTTGCCCCGGCCGGATGGCATCCATGAACCCCAGCGCCGCGTCGAAATCCTGCTCGCCCCATTCCCGCCAGCGATAGCCGCATCCTTTCAGGCTTTCGGGGCGTGAAAGGCCGATGCCGCGATAGTCGTAGGTCAGGACGTCGAAACCTTCACCGGCCAGGAAGTCGGCGTAATAGTGGTAATAACGGGCGAGCACCCCGGTCGCCGGATTGACGATGACGCTGCCGATGGCGGGGGACCGGGCCGGCCAGAGGTGTCCGTGGAGAACGATGCCGTCCCGGCAGGCCATGCTGACAGGTTTTCCGGCGGGACGCGAAGACCGGGCACTGCCGTCGCTTTGCAGAACCGCGGGCGCTTCGCATTCCGTATTGGCCATCGTCCTTCTCCCTGGAAGGGAGACCATATATCGCGCTCCGCGAGGTGCAATTAGCCGAAGGGAGAAGGCGGCTCAGATCTCCCCGGAAACCTCGCGCCGCCGCCGGTCGAGTTCTTCTGCGTAGCGCCGCAGCGTATGGCTTTCACTGAGCTGTCCCACGACCTTGCGTTCGACCTGGTTGTTGACGACCGCCAGTGCTTCCGCCTCCAGCCTGTCGAAGATCGCCGCCGCCTGTTTGGCGTTCATCGAGCGCAGCAGCACGTCGTTCTTGTATTTGACGAAGGAGGCAAGTGTCGGTTTTTCCGCCGCATCCTCGGTGGGCGCCGCGTAGATGTCCGGCAGAAGCACCATGCCCGCATATTTCTCCGCATCGTCGACGAGGATGACGCGCTGGGTCGAGCCGAGCGGGAAGTCGTTGCGGAATTGCTCGATGCTCATGGAAATCGGCGCGGTGCGGATGTCGGCGCGCATCATCCGTTCGACGGTCAGGTTACGGATCCAGCCGATATCATGGGCGCTGCGGATGCTTTCCCCGCGCAGATGGAAACGCCAGGTGGCGAACGAATAACCGAACGTGTTGCGGACGGTCAGCGACGAGGTGATCACGGCCGCAAGCGCCAGTACGGTGATCGGAAAATCGCCAGTGATTTCGAGCGCCAGGAACGTCATCGTCAGCGGCCCGCCGATCACCGCCACCGCCATCGCGCTCATGCCGACGACCGCATAGATGACCGGCGTCAACGTTGCGTGGGCGAAGATATAGGGCGCCGAATAAGCGAAGATCTTGCCGAGCAGCGCTCCCATGAACAGGGACGCGAAGAACAGGCCTCCGCGAAAGCCGGAACCGATAGACACCGCCGATGCCAGCGATTTCAGCGCCAGGATTGCCAGCAGCGCCGGGATCGTCGGGTTCTGGCTGAGATTGAGATGCAGCGCGCCATGGCCGGCCGCCATTACCTGCTGGTCGACAAGTCCCAGGAGCCCGATCAGGATGCCCCCGATCGCCGGCCGGAAAACGGGTGAAAGCGAGCTCTTGCGCGCCGTCTCCTCGACGAAGGTGACGCCTTTCATCAGCAGGATGCCGCCGCCGGCGCAGAAGGCGCCGAGCAGGATCGCCGGCAGGTAATCCGCCGGCACGACAGCGCCGAAATCGCCGACGTCGATCAGGAATTCCTCGCCGAAGAACAGCCGGGTAACGATTGTCGCGACCAGCGCCGAAACGACGACCGGCGTCAGGCTCATGATCGTATAGGTGCCGATGATCAGCTCGAAGGCATAAAAGGCACCCGTCAGCGGCGCGTTAAAGGCGGCCGCGATCGCGCCGGACGCACCGCAGCCGACGAGGATGCGCAGATCCGACCGGCGCAATTGCAGCAGCAGCCCGATCTTTGAAGCGATCCCGGAGGAAAGCTGCGTATATCCCGCCTCCAGCCCGACGGACGCGCCAAAACCGTTCGAAACCAGGTTCTGGATCGCGACGAGAATGCTGTCGGTCAGGGACAGGCGTCCGCCATGCAGCGCGTTCGCCTCGATCGGATCGACCATCGGCTTCTTGCGCCAGCGCCGCAGGATCAGGAACAACAGGCCGAGAAGGGCTCCGCCGCAGATCGGTGCGAGCAGAATGGCCAGCCGGTTGATATCGGTTGCCGAGCTCAGCCTCTCGCCGCCGCCGAGTTCGAAGATCGCCCGGTGCATTTCCTGGGAGAGGAAACTCATGCCGGCGATGGCCAGCCCGGAGAGCACGCCGACCAGGGCCGCAACGGCGATGAGCCCGAATTCGCTACGCCGGACGAGTACCCGCAACTGGCCCGGATTGAGGAGAACCCGGGCGGAGGGCAGGAGGGAGGAGAACCGGCTGAACATGAACATCTTGCAGAAACGAGTTGGCGCGTCTCTAGCGCAAATATCCCTTCAGGCCAATAATCAATCCCTTGATACCCTTGCCTGCGGCGTCAGGCCGCCTTGCCCACCGCGTAGGTGAGGATCACGGCGCCGTTGGCCGCTGCGGTGGAGTTCAGCAGTTTGAGCTCGGCCTGGTGCCCGGTTTTCTTGAAGAGCGGATTGCCGGAGCCGAGAACTACCGGCGCGATGCAGAGCCGGTATTCGTCGACGAGGCCTTCTTTCATCAGCGATGCCACCAGTTCGGCGCTGCCGAAGATGAAGATCGTCTTGCCGTCCTCGGCCTTCAGCCTGTTGAGCTCGGCGACAGGATCGCTGACGACCCGGGTATTGTTCCAGGCGGCGTCCTCTATCGTCTTCGACACGGCGATCTTGGCGATATTGTTCATGTAGTTCTTGACCTTGCCGCCTTCCTCGGCGGTCGGCCAATAGGCTGCCATGCCCTCATAGGTCTTGCGGCCGAACACCAGGAGGTCGCCTTCCTCGCCGAATTGTTCGGAGAGCTTTTCAAGCTCCGGCCCCCAGGCACAGTTGTGGAAGGCGAGGTCCCAGGGCTTCTCTCCCTCGAAATAACCGTCGAGGCTCATCAGGTTCCAGACTACCAGCTTTCTCATGTCATCCTCCGTCGCGTTTAAACCAGTTGCAAAAAGCAAGCAGTTGAAAGCTAGCTAAACTGATTGTAGAATGCAAGCGGTATTGGAGAAAAAAATGAACGACACCTATCGGTCGGGTTGCCCGATCAATCTGACGCTGGAGGTTCTCGGAGACCGCTGGAGCCTGATCGTCATCCGCGACATCATGTTCGGCAATCGCCGCCACTTTCGCGAACTGCTGCAGAATTCCGAGGAAGGCATCGCTTCCAACATCCTTGCCGACCGGCTGAAGCGGCTGGTGGAACGGGGCCTGCTTTCCCGCGAGGACGATCCGAGCCACAAGCAGAAGGGGATCTACAGCCTCACGGAAATGTCGATCCGGCTGGTGCCTATTTTTGCGGAAATGGGCGCCTGGGGCCGCCGGTTCATGCCGGTGTCCGAAGAGCTCTCGATCCGGGCGCAATTGCTGGAGGAGGGCGGGCGGCCGCTCTGGGAGGATTTCATGGACGAACTGCGCGTCCTGCACCTGCATGTCCCGCGCGATCCGGCCAAGCCTTCCGTCTTCGACCGCCTGCGCGCCGCCTATCTCGAAGTCGTCGCCCGCAACGCGGCGGCGGCCGACGCCGCGGAATAATCAGTCCTTGCGGAAGACGATGCTGGCGCCCCAGCCGGTGATCACGGCGATCAGCACGCAGAGGAAACCGTAGGCGAACGGACGGTCGTGGGCCGCGTCGGTGATCGCCTGTTCGATGCCGGTCTTGACGACGCGCAGCGGCATTTCCCGCTGATTGATCAGCTCACCGCTCTTGAACAGGTAGGCGCGCACCATGTGCATCCCGTCGGGGATATTGGCCGGCAGTTTCAGCGAGGCGCGGAACAGGCTCGACGAAACGAAGCGCACCCCGCTCGTATCCCGCTGGTAAAGCCCGTTTGTCAGCTTCAGGCGCCGATAGGCGTCGCGGAACTCACCGATCATGCCGGAATCGGGAATGTAGCCGACCGGATTCAGCGCCAGGTGGTCGATGCCGACGCCGATATTGTTGAGGCTCGGTGCCTCGTCGATGGTGTCGATCATCCGGGTGCTGGCCAGCGAATAACTTTCCGGCACCTGTTCGAAGGTCATGCCCTCGGTGTTCATCCAGATCCCGAAGACGCGCTCCTTCTTGCGCACCGTCGCATAGTCCTTCGGCCCTTCGAGCGTCACCACCACGTCATACTGGCCGATCGCCAGGAACAGCTCGTCCGCATTGGTGAGCGCCCCGAAAATGGTGAGGTCGGCGCCGCGGAAGTCCGAAGTGATGGCGATTTCGCTGGTCGAGGCGCCGATCTCCAGCCCTTCCTTGACCGCCGATGCCTGCCCGAACGGCACCTGCGCCGCGGCCGGCGAGGCGAGCGCGAAAAGCGGCAGCAGCAG
>NZ_JALBGW010000144.1:0-11955 GCF_023006485.1 Neorhizobium sp. BETTINA12A | reverse complement strand
CGTACCGCACCAGGCTCGCGCCGTTCCTGCCGTGGTCGAGGCAGACGAGCACCCGATCGCCGGCCGCCCAGGGGCCGGAAATCGCATGCGCCTGCATATGGTTCAAAAGCTGCTCGTCAACCCGTTGGGCGGTGCGGCGGAGCGCCAGTTCGCGCAGTGCCGTCAGGTTGCCGGGCGAAAAGTAGTTCTCGATCGCGCGCCGCGCCGTCTGCGGCACATAGACCTTGCCGTCGTTCAGCCGCTTGATGAGGTCGTCGGGGGTAATATCGATGATCTCGACGTCGTCGGCCCGGTCGATGATGCTGTCCGGCACCGTCTCGCGCACCCGGACACGGGTGATCTGTGCCACCACGTCGTTCAGGCTCTCGACATGCTGGATGTTGAGCGTCGAATAGACGTCGATACCTTGGCTGAGGATTTCCTGCACATCCATGTAGCGCTTCGGATGGCGGCTGCCGGCGGCGTTGGTATGAGCAAGTTCGTCGACCAGAACGAGCGCCGGACGGCGCGCGAGAATAGCGTCGAGGTCCATTTCATCGAGCTGCTGGCCGCGATAATCGATCGCCTTGCGGGGCACGATCTCGAAGCCCTCGACCAGCGCCTCGGTCTCCTGGCGGCCATGGGTTTCGACCACGCCGATCACCACGTCGAGACCGTCCGCCCTGCGGGCGCGGCCGGACATCAGCATCTCGTAGGTCTTGCCGACGCCGGGCGCAGCGCCCAGGAAAATCTTCAGCCGCCCGCGCGCCTCACGCTCGGCATGCTCCAGAAGCGCATCCGGCGAAGGCCTGTTCTCACTCTCGCGACTGTCGTCGGGCATGCGGTTTGGTCTTTCGTGTCGGTGGGTGACACCCCCTCACCCGGCCTCCGCTACGCTCGGCCACCCTCTCCCCGAGGGGAGAGGAGGACCGGAAACGCCGCGGCATAACTTTCTTCTCCCCGGCGGGGAGAAGGTGGCCCGAAGGGTCGGATGAGGGGGCGACGCAGCTTGCTACTTCATCGAGTCATAGGAGCATCAATCGCCATATTCAACGCAAGCACATTGACCACAGGTTCGCCGAGAAAACCGAGTTCGCGGCTTTCGACATGAGCCTCGACGAGCGCGCGGACCGCAGCCTCATCCATGTTGCGGGCCTTGGCGACGCGCGGCACCTGGAAGAGCGCGGCTTCCGGCGAGATATGTGGGTCGAGGCCGCTGCCGGAGGCCGTGACGAGGTCGATCGGCACCTCCGCGTTCGGGTTGGTCGCCCTGGCGGCTTCGTAGTCCGTCTTCACCCGGTCGATCAGCTTGGCGCTGGTCGGGCCGAGGTTGGAACCGGAGGACGAGGCGGCGTTGTAACCGTCGCCGGCAGCCGACGGACGACCGTGGAAGTACTGGTCGCCGGTGAATGCCTGGCCGATCAGCGCCGAGCCGACAACAGTTCCGTCCTTCTCGACCAGGCTGCCATTTGCCTGGACCGGGAAAACGGCCTGGGCGATGCCGGTCATGGCGAAGGGGTAGATCAGGCCTGTAATGGCCGTGGTAGCGACGATCATGACGATCGCAGGGCGAAGTTGCTTGAACATTGTCATTTCTCCGAAAAGCGTTTTCAAGCGAAGTGGATGCCGGTTCGCGTGAAGAAACCGCGTAAAATTTAAGCGAGACCGATCGCGGTGATGAACATGTCGATCGCTTTGATGCCGATGAAGGGAACGAGGATGCCGCCGAGACCATAGACGAGCAGATTGCGGGAAAGCAGCGCGCCGGCGCCGATAGCCCGGTATTTGACGCCCTTCAGCGACAGCGGGATCAACGCGATGATGATCAGCGCATTGAAGATGATCGCCGACAGGATGGCGCTTTGCGGCGTGGCGAGCCCCATGATGTTCAGCACGCCGAGCTGCGGGTAGAAGGTCAGGAACATCGCCGGGATGATGGCGAAATACTTGGCAATATCGTTGGCGATCGAAAAGGTGGTTAGCGCGCCGCGGGTCATCAGCAGCTGCTTGCCAATCTCGACGATCTCGATGAGTTTCGTCGGGTCCGAGTCGAGGTCGACCATGTTGCCGGCCTCGCGGGCGGCGACCGTGCCGGTGTTCATGGCGACGCCGACATCGGCCTGGGCGAGTGCAGGCGCATCGTTGGTACCGTCGCCGCACATGGCGACGAGCTTACCCTTGGCCTGTTCCTCGCGGATCAGCGTCAGCTTGTTCTCAGGCGTCGCCTGGGCAAGGAAGTCGTCGACGCCCGCTTCGGCGGCGATCGCTGCGGCCGTCATCGGGTTGTCGCCGGTGATCATCACGGTGCGGATGCCCATGCGGCGCAGTTCAGCGAAACGCTCGCGGATGCCGCCCTTGACGATGTCCTTCAACTGGACGACGCCGAGCAGCTTGCCGTCACGGGCAACGGCAAGCGGGGTGCCGCCGGCCTTGGCGATTTCGTCGGCGATCGCCTGCAGCTCGCGCACGATATCGGATTGCGGGCTGGCGGCGATCGCCGCATTGCCGGAGACCGGCATTGTGCCCGAGCCGACATAGGCGAGCACTGCATCGACGGCACCCTTGCGGATCTGCGAGCCTTCGAGATCGACGCCGCTCATGCGGGTCTGGGCGGTGAAGGGAACGAATGTCGCCTTCAGGCCTGCCATGTCGCGGCCGCGGATCGCGTATTTCTCCTTGGCGAGCACCACGATGGAACGGCCTTCCGGCGTTTCGTCGGCAAGCGAAGCGAGCTGGGCCGCATCGGCGAGCTCCTGTTCGGAGACCCCGCGGACCGGGCGGAACGAGGTGGCCTGGCGGTTGCCGAGCGTGATCGTGCCGGTCTTGTCGAGCAGCAGCGTGTCGACGTCGCCGGCAGCTTCGACGGCGCGACCGGACATCGCGAGCACGTTGAAGCGGACGAGACGATCCATGCCGGCAATGCCGATCGCCGACAGCAGCGCGCCGATCGTGGTCGGGATCAGCGTCACGAACAGCGCGACGAGGATGATGATCGGGATCGAGCCGCCGGCATAGATCGCAAAGCTCGGGATCGTTGCGGTGGCGAGCACGAAGATCAGCGTCATGCCGGCCAGAAGGATGTTGAGCGCGATCTCGTTCGGCGTCTTCTGGCGCTCGGCGCCCTCGACGAGCGAGATCATCCGGTCGAGGAAGGTCGAGCCGGCAGCGGCCGTGATACGGACGCGGATCCAGTCGGAGAGCACCTGAGTGCCGCCGGTCACGGCCGAGCGGTCGCCGCCGGATTCGCGGATGACCGGGGCGGATTCGCCGGTGATCGCCGCTTCGTTCACAGAGGCGACCCCCTCGATGACTTCGCCATCCGACGGAATGATGTCGCCCGGTTCGACGAGCACGACGTCACCGACTTTCAGGCTCGTACCGGCGACCATCTTGTAGTGGGTGCGGTCGCTGCCCGAAAGCAGCTTGGCCTGGGTTTCGGTGCGGGCCTTGCGCAGCGAATCCGCCTGCGCCTTACCGCGGCCTTCGGCGACCGCTTCGGCGAAATTGGCGAACAAGACGGTGAACCAGAGCCAGATGTTGATCTGGAAGGAGAAACCGAGATTGCCGTTGCCGGCCGCGAGGTCGCGGAGGAAAAGCACGGTGGTGAGGACCGAGACCGTGGCCACGACGAACATGACGGGGTTCCGGGCAAGGGTCCGCGGGTTGAGCTTCTTGAAAGCATCGCCTGCGGCCGGAATGAGTATGCGAGTATCCATGATGCTCGCGGATTTTGCCTGGCTCATAGGAGACTCCAGCTTTGAAAATGAGTTGGCTTGTCAATCGAGGCGACGAAGGGTCGATCAGCCGCGCAAGACTTCGATCACGAGGACAACGGCAAGAATGACCGCCGTCATGATAAAAATTGCATAGGATCCGTAGGGGCTCTGCTTACCCTTGCCTCGCTTTTGCGAGGCAAGGGTGGACTGTCTGCGGAGGGCTTTGCGGATGCTCATGGCATTGCTCCCCTTGGTACCTCAGAAGGTCTGGCCGGCGATCATGACCAGGTGTTCGACGACCGGGCCGAGCGCCAGGGCGGGCATGAAGGTGAGGCCGCCGACGATCAGGATCGTGCCGACCAGCAGGCCGACGAACAACGGACCATCTGTCGGGAAGGTGCCTGCCGAGGCCGGAACCGTCTTCTTGGCGACCAGCGAGCCTGCGATGGCGAGCGCCGGAATGATGACCAGGAAGCGGCCCATCAGCATACCGAGCCCAAGCGTCACGTTGTACCAGGGCGTGTTGCCCGAAAGCCCGCCGAAAGCCGAGCCGTTATTGGCCGCAGCCGACGTATAGGCGTAGAGGATTTCGGAGAAGCCATGCGGGCCGGCGGTGCCGATCGAGGCGACCGCGGACGGCAGCACCGTGGCGATCGCCGTAAAGACCAGCATGGCGAGCGGCAGGCAGAGAACGGCGAGCACGGCCATCTTCATCTCCTTCGCCTCGATCTTTTTGCCGAGATATTCCGGTGTGCGGCCGACCATAAGCCCGGCCACGAAGACTGCGACGATGATGAAGAGGATGATGCCGTAGAAACCCGCGCCGACGCCGCCGACGATGACTTCGCCGAGTTGCATGTTGATGAGCGGGATCAGGCCGCCGAGTGCCGTGAACGAGCCGTGCATGGCATTGACCGCGCCGCAGGAGGCCGCCGTGGTGATGACCGCAAACAGCGACGACAGGGTGACGCCGAAGCGGACTTCCTTGCCTTCCATGTTGCCACCGGCAAGGCCGAACTGGTGCATCAGCGGATTGCCGGCCGCTTCCGCCCAGTAGGTGATACCGACGCCGACGATGAACAGGATGCCCATCGATGCAAGGATCGCCCAGCCCTGGCGCTGGTTGCCGACCATGCGGCCGAAAACGTTGGTCAGGGCGGCACCGATCGCGAAGATCGACAGCATCTGGATGAGGTTGGATATCGCATCCGGATTTTCGAACGGATGGGCGGAGTTGGCGTTGAAGAAACCGCCGCCGTTGGTGCCGAGCATCTTGATGGCAAGCTGCGAGGCGACCGGGCCGAGCGCGATGGTCTGCTTGGCGCCTTCCAGCGTCGTCGCCTCGACATAAGGTCCGAGCGTCTGCGGCACGCCGAGCCAGACGTAGACCAGCGTCAGCATGATGCAGATCGGCAGCAGGATATAGAGCGTGGCGCGGGTCATATCGACCCAGAAGTTGCCGATCGCCTTGCCGGAAGCGCGCGAAAAGGCGCGGATCAGGCCGACGGCGATTGCCATGCCGGTCGCGGCGGAGGCGAAATTCTGCACGTTGAGACCCATCATCTGGGTCAGATAGGACATGGTGCTTTCACCGCCGTAGTTCTGCCAGTTGGTGTTGCTGACGAAACTGACGGCGGTGTTGAAGGAAAGCTCGGGCGGCACCGCAGCCATGCCGGCCGGATTATAGGGCAGGCCGGCCTGCAGCCGCATCATCGCGTAGAGCACGACGACGCCGAACAGGTTGAACATCAGCAGCGAAAAGGCATAGGAAGTCCAATGCTGGTCTTCGCGTTCGCTGGTGCCGGCCATGGCATAAAGTCCCCGTTCGATCGGAACGAGGACAGGTGACAGAAGAGTGCGCTCGCCTGAGAAGACACGCGTCATGTAACCGCCAAGCGGTTTGACGAGCGCGATGATGATCCCGCAATAAAGCAGGATCTGAAGCCATCCGTTGAGGGTCATTTGGGCTTAACTTTCAATACCCGGCAGCTGACGAACGGCGCCGGTTCTCTTTAAAAGCGTTCTTTTCAGAAGCGTTCTGGGCGAATGAGAGCGTAGGTGAGGTAGACGGTGAGGAACACGGTCACGCCGCCGCTCAAGACATAATCGAGGATCATCGGAGCTTCTCCCTTCAAAGCCTGTCGCAGGCGCGGGTATAGGCAAGGCAGAGACCGAAGAAGACGACTGCGGTGCCGAGTAGAATGACGTCCAACATCGATCTGGACTCCTGTTGTTAAGGCGAGGCCGGACAAGGCAAGGGTGCCGTCCCCGAAAGACGGCACTTTGATACTTTGCGGCTTTGGAGATGATCTTTGCGATCTCTCGGACCCTAATATGCGGCGCGAGCGCATAGGGGTTCGAGACGGGGCTCAGGGGAAAGAAATAAAAATCCTATAGGAATTTCACTCGTTCCGGCTGCATCGGTCGCCATCGAAGCCTAGGCGCGATCCAAAAAGGCAGCGACGTCCCACAGGGCCAATTGGAGGGACGATGCGAAGAAATAGGGAATCCATATAAGCATCTGTGATTTTTCATTTGCGCCGCAGCATTCCGGGCGGCATGTTCGAAATCCTCGAACTATAAAAGACTTGGGAAATGGAATTCAGATCATGACAGCAGATGCGATCGTGCTGGGAGCCGGCATTGTCGGCGTTTCGACGGCATTGCAGCTCGCCCGGCGCGGCAAATCGGTGGTGCTCGTCGACCGGAAAGAACCCGGCATGGAGACATCCTACGGCAATGCCGGCCTGATCCAGCGCGAGGGCGTCGTGCCCTATGGCTTTCCCCAGCAGTTCGGCCTGATCCTGCGCTATGCCATGAACAACCGCATCGACGCGCATTTCCACTGGAAGGCCATTCCGTCGGTCACGTCGTTCCTGGCGAAATACTGGTGGCATTCGAACATGACCCGCCACCAGCTGATCGCCCGCGCCTATGCGCCGCTGATCGAGCACTCGATCGCAACCCATAACGAGCTGATCGAGGAAGCCGGAGCCCAGGAGCTGATCGCCAAGAACGGCTGGACGGAGGTGTTCCGCACCCGCGGCAAGCATGACGGCGAGATCGGCGAGGCCGAGCGGCTTCGCAAGGAGTATGGCGTCGCCTTCAAGGAACTTTCGCCGGCCGATATCGCCGAGCAGGAACCCAATCTTTCCAACGATTTCGTCGGCGGTCTGCGCTGGGAAGACCCATGGTCGGTCAAGGATCCGCTGGCGCTGACGCGCGCCTATGTAAAACTGTTCGAAAGCCTCGGCGGCCGGGTGCTGAAGGGCGATGCCAAGAGCCTGTCGCAGACCAAGACCGGCTGGCGGATCGTCGCCGGCGAAGGCACGGTGGAAGCCAAGGACGTGGTGGTGGCGCTTGGCCCCTGGTCCGATACGGTCACAAAGCCGCTCGGCTACAATTTCCTGGTCGGCGTCAAGCGCGGCTACCACATGCACTATTCGGCGAAGGGCAATGCCAAGCTCAACGGCTGGACCATGGATGCGGAGCGCGGCTATTTCCTGGCTCCGATGAACCAGGGCATCCGGTTGACGACGGGCGCGGAATTCGCCCGCCGCGACGCGCCGAAGACACCTGTTCAGCTGGAACGCGCCGAAGCTGTGGCGCGCAGCATCTTCCCGCTCGCTGAGCGGCTCGACCAAGAGCCGTGGATGGGCGCCCGCCCCTGCACGCCGGACATGATGCCCGTCATCGGCAAGGCGCCCCGGCACGACGGCCTGTGGTTCGCCTTCGGTCATGCGCATCACGGCCTGACGCTGGGTCCGGTGACCGGTCAGGTGATTGCCGAGGCGATCACGGGGCAGAAGACATTGATCGACATCTCGGCTTATAGGCCAGAGCGCTTCAACGCCTAGCTCTGTTCGATTGGTCTTGAAGGGGCACGGGCTGTCGGAGCCTGCCCTGTGCGGGACCGATGTCGAATGCGGCGCCTATATTCGGACGGTGTAACATGGCCTTTAGACCCGCAGACAATCCCCGACACACGAATTCCTGGTACGCGGCTTCGGCAAAGGACAAGCGTGTCCGCCCTGCCCTTGACGGGGCGATAGAAGCGGATGTCTGCATCATCGGTGCCGGCTTCACAGGCATTTCCGCGGCGCTGGAACTTGCAGAGCGCGGATATTGCGTCGTGGTGCTGGAGGCGGAGCGCATCGGCTTCGGCGCGTCTGGCCGGAATGGCGGCCAGATCGTCAACGGCTACAGCCGCGACCTCGAAACCATCGCCGGGCGGTATGGCCGCGACAAGGCGGTGCAGCTCGGGGCGATGTCGCTCGAAGGCGGCGAGATCATCCGCAGCCGAGTGGCGAAATACGGGATCGACTGCGACCTGGTGGATGGCGGCTTCTTCGCGGCCTTCACTGACAAGCAGATCCGCGAGATGGCGCATCACAAAGCCGATTGGGAAAGATACGGCCATGGCGGGCTGGAAATGGTTTCGAAAGCCGAGGTCGGACGGTATGTAAAGACCGACCGGTATGCCGGCGGCATGATCGACAGGCTCGGCGGCCACATCCATCCGCTCAATCTCGTGATCGGCGAGGCGGCAGCGTTCGAAAGCCTTGGTGGACGCGTCTTCGAAGGTTCGCGCGTGACCGGCTTAGATGCTGGCGAAAAACCGGTGACGCGAACCGAGAGGGGTTCGGTAAAGGCCTCGTATGTGCTTGTCTGCGGCAATGCCTATCTCTCCCCGCAGTTTCCAGAGATCAGCGGCCGGATGATGCCGGTTTCCAGTCAGGTGATGGCGACGGAACCGCTCGACGCGAGCCTGATCGAAAGCCTGCTGCCGGCGAATTACTGCGTCGAAGACGCCAATTACATTCTCGACTATTACCGGCGGACTGCCGACAACCGGCTGCTCTATGGCGGCGGCATTGGTTACGGCGGAAACGACCCGAGCGATCTCACGGGCGTCATCCGCCCCAATATGCTGAAGACGTTTCCGCAGTTGAAGGGCGTCAAGATCGACTATGCCTGGAGCGGCAATTTTGCGCTTACCCTGACGCGTATCCCGCATATGGGAAAACTGTCGGACAAGGTCTATTTCTCGCACGGCGACAGCGGTCACGGGGTGACCACCACCCATCTGCTCGGCAAAATCCTCGGCGAGGCGGTCGCCGGCCATGCGGAACGCTTCGATATCTGGTCGTCGCTGCCCAACCTTCCCTTTCCGGGCGGGCAGACGTTCCGGGTGCCGCTCACGGTGCTCGGTGCCTGGTGGTATGGGTTGCGCGACCGATTGGGCCTCTGATCAAGGGATCAAAGAGAAATCGGGAAGCTGCCGGTGAAATAATAGGTCGCCTGCGCGCGAATGATCGACTTGAACTGCGCCACGGTCGCAGCGGCTTCGTCTTCGGGAACCATGAGGGCAAGCCGCATGGTAGCGCCCGACAGGTGAAACATCACCAGAAGCGCCTGAGCATAGTTTTCGCGAAGCGGTTCTTCCACGAAGGGCTCGGTGGCCTTGTAGAATACATCAGCCTGAAAGCGGGTCTCGGCAATATCCAGATCAGCAAGCGCTTTGTCCGCCTGGATGGCATTCAGGAGATCTTGGAGCGACGGCCTTTCCCGCATGTTATAGTAGTATAAATCGAAAAGTGCGGCCGGGGCCTGCAAAGCGTCTTCGGCCGTGGCGATCTTTCCAATCTGCTCTGCGACAAAGGAACGAACCTCTTCGACGTAACGCTCGTAGAGCGTTGCGATGATGGCGGACTTGTTCGGGAAATACTGATAGACCGATGCGATAGGCCCCCCGGAAAGGGCGGCTATCTCCTTCATGGTCACTGCGTCTATGCCCTTCTGGCCGATCAGCTGCATCGACACTTTCAGGATCTCATCGATACGCTCGCGGCTCCGCTCCTGTTTCGGCACCCGGCGAAGGGAACCCCGCCCGGATCCTTTCGTCGAATCTGGCATCCGCAAACCGTCTCCTCAAACACCTGTCAACTGCTCCCTGCCGTCGCCGGGAAAATTCCCGGCAAGTCAGGCGGAATTGCTTGAACGCAAAACTGTTACTTATACGGCGCCCGAAGAGCATCGGATCACAATGACTGGTAATTTTTAGAATACTTTCCACGGCGATGCACAAGACAGAACATCGGAGAAAACGAGAGGCTAAATCCTATTATCTATCCTCAAATGAGCCTGGTAATACCATCGAAAGCCTTGCTGACGATGGTATCGACACTTGCGTCGACGTCGACCGTTATCACCCCGGCCTCATGCTCGGGGCTTTCAAGGGTTGCGAGCTGGCTCTGAAGCAACGATGTCGGCATGAAATGGCCGGTACGTGCGCCCATCCGTTGTTCAAGAACCTTGGGGTCGCCCGTGAGAAAGACGAAATAGAGCGTGCCGCCGGCCTCCCGCCGCAAACGATCTCGATAGGTTTGTTTGAGCGCCGAACACGAGACGACCACGCTTTCGCCGCGTCCCCTTGCCGTGGCCAGTTCGTTGCCGACAAGATCGAGCCAGGGCCAGCGGTCGTCGTCGGTCAGCGGAATGCCCTTCGCCATCTTGGCGACATTCGCCTCCGGATGCAGGCGATCACCCTCCACGAACGCGCAGCCGAGACGCGCGGCGAGATGTTCGCCCACCGATGTCTTCCCCGATCCGCTGACACCCATGACGACGATTGCGAGAGGAAACGAGGGTTCGATCGAGGGCATGATTAACTTCCATTGGGACCATGTTCAGGGGCGGGAAAACCGAAATACAGGAGCCGAGGTTAACTTCAGGTTTTCCAATTCTCTTACGGGAACTTTAGAGGGGCTGCGATAAAAGGGCTGAGCTTGAAGCGCATTCTGCACTCACCGAGCTCAACCGGGAACCCACGATCATGCGGCGACTCATCGACAATATTGCGTTACGCCTTTATCATATCCTACGCGATACAGGCGGCAATTTTGCGATAGCCACCGCCCTGGCGATGCCGCTCCTCGTCACGACCGCCGGTGGCGCGATCGATTTTGCCCAGGCCTCGTTCGAGCGCGGCCGGCTGCAGGGCGCCCTTGATGCGGCCTTGCTCAGCGCCGTTGCGAAACCCGATATTGCAAGTCAGCGCCGGGAAGCGCTGCGCTTTCTGACCGATACGGTACCGGAAGACACCGACCTCGACACCGCGCTCATCGTCGCCGGAAATGCGGATGGCAGCCTGACGGGTACCTATGCCCAAGGCGTGCCGACCAATTTCCTCGGTCTGCTCGGCATTCACACCATCGACGTCAAAGTCCAATCCACCGCGATCGCGAACAGGAACCCGAAGCCTTCAGGCGCGTGCATCTACGTGCTCGGCAACACGACGCAGGCCGTCCTGATCAATTCGGGCGCCAACGTGCATTCGGAGAAATGCGGCGTGGAGGTCAGTTCTACCCAGAACCCGGCCTTCATCATGAACAGCGGCGCGACGATCGATACGCCCAGCTTCTGCGTCGCGGGCACCCAGTATATCAAGAACGGCGGGACGCTCAGCAACCTAAAACCCGGCTGCAAGGTATCTGGCGATCCCTATGCCGTCGGCATCGCCGAGCCGACCGTCTCCTCGACCTGCACCACCAGCGGCACAAGGGACGGAGCAGTGCAGGACATGGTCCCAGGCGTCCATTGCGGCACCACCTTCAACGGATCACCGAAGATCACGTTCAAACCCGGCCTCCATATCATCAAGGGCCGGATGATCATCAACTCCGGTTCGACGGTCGTCGCGGACGGGGTGACCTTCTATTTCCCCGATACCGACAGTGAAATCCGCGCCAATGGCGCCCTGAGCTTCACCGCATCGGCGCCGACCAGCGGCACCTACAAAGGCATCCTGATGTTCGAAAAGACCAGCGATGTCGCCAACAACGGCCGCAAGCAACAGTATATCTTCAACGGCTCCAATGGCGAGACGCTCAAGGGAGTCATCCATCTTCCGAACCGTGACGTCGTCTACAATTCGACCACCAATCAGTCGAACCTGATTACGCTGGTGGTCAATACGATGATCATGAACTCCGCCAACTGGCAGATCGAACCCTACACCGGGGCTGACAGCGGGACAGGTTCCGAAATTACATCGGTGCGCCTCGTCAACTGACGCTCAACGCTGCCGGGCTTCCTTGCCCAGCACGACGGGCATGAGCACCGACAGGAACATCAGCCGCAGCACGTGATGCGCGCCGACATAGGTGGGGTCGGCATGCAGCATCACCGCCATCGCCGACATGGTTTCGAGCCCGCCCGGCGCAAAGGCGATCAGCGCCGCGTCGAGCGGCACGCCGGT
>NZ_JALBGW010000143.1:0-12097 GCF_023006485.1 Neorhizobium sp. BETTINA12A | reverse complement strand
GTCATTGCTCGCCGCGGTGCTCGGGGGGAGGGCGCACGCACTCGGCAGCGACAGCATGGACCGGATCATGGCCTTTCTCGACGGTGGCCAGCCTGGCCGGATCACCGCCGGCCGGGTGATCTTCGACCAGCGCCGCGACGGGCTTTATATCGTCCGTGAAAACCGCGGCATACTGCCGCTGCACGTTGCCCCCGGCGATACGGCAATCTGGGACGGTCGCTACCGCATCACGAATGCCGGCCCGGACGAGATCGTCGTCGGCGCAACCGCGCCGGATCGCGACGAAGCATTGGCGCTGTTTCCCGGCGTGCCGCCCGCGATCGCCATGCGCGCCGTGGCGGCGATGCCCTTCATCGAAACAAATGCCCTCCTTTTGACGGAGGATCAGCAGAACAAAGACGTGGCCGAACGAAGTATCGTCCAACCTCTGCTTGCGCCTTTCGACCGCTTTTTGCCGCAGTTCGAGCTTAATCTCGGTATCGAGTTTGCGGTTTTGCTCGGATGCGACGGTTTTCCCCGGCTGCCAGTTAAGGATTCCTCGCGGAAAAGGTAGACGGCGGCTCCTGTTCGCCTTGGCAAGGACTTGCCGCAACCCTATGTTATGCGGCAAGCAAGGCGGCCGCTTCAAGAAGCAGGCCGTCGCAGTCCGGGGAGTTCAATGAACCCAAACTTTCGTAATATCGCCCTCTGGGTTATCATAGCCCTCCTGCTGGTCGCATTGTTCAGCATGTTCCAGACGGCGCCGTCGCAGACCAGCTCGCGTGAGGTCCCATATTCGCAGTTCCTGCGGGATGTGGATTCGGGGCGGGTGCGGGATGTCGTCGTCACGGGCAATCGGGTGCTCGGCACCTACACCGAGAACGGATCAGGATTTCAGACCTACTCGCCCGTCATCGACGATTCGCTGATGGATCGGCTGCAGGCGAAAAACGTCACCATCGTCGCGCGCCCGGAAACGGACGGATCCTCCGGTTTCCTCAGCTATCTCGGCACGCTGCTGCCGATGCTGCTCATTCTTGGCGTCTGGCTGTTCTTCATGCGGCAGATGCAGGGCGGTTCGCGCGGCGCGATGGGCTTCGGCAAGTCCAAGGCCAAGCTTTTGACCGAGGCGCATGGCCGCGTGACGTTTGAAGACGTTGCCGGTGTCGACGAAGCCAAGCAGGACCTCGAAGAAATCGTCGAATTCCTCCGCGACCCGCAGAAATTCCAGCGTCTCGGCGGTCGTATTCCGCGCGGCGTGCTGCTTGTCGGCCCTCCGGGTACCGGTAAGACACTGCTCGCCCGTGCCATCGCCGGCGAAGCCAACGTTCCCTTCTTCACCATCTCCGGTTCTGACTTCGTCGAAATGTTCGTCGGCGTTGGCGCAAGCCGCGTGCGCGACATGTTCGAGCAGGCCAAGAAGAACGCACCCTGCATCATCTTCATCGACGAAATCGACGCGGTCGGCCGTCATCGTGGCGCCGGTCTTGGCGGCGGTAACGACGAACGCGAACAGACCCTCAACCAGCTGCTCGTCGAGATGGACGGTTTCGAAGCCAATGAAGGCATCATCCTGATCGCCGCGACCAACCGTCCGGACGTTCTCGACCCGGCGCTGCTGCGTCCCGGCCGTTTCGACCGCCAGGTCGTCGTGCCGAACCCGGATATCGTCGGCCGCGAGCGCATCCTCAAGGTTCACGCCCGCAACGTGCCGCTGGCACCGAATGTCGACCTCAAGGTTCTTGCCCGTGGAACGCCCGGCTTCTCCGGCGCCGACCTCATGAACCTCGTCAACGAAGCAGCCCTGATGGCCGCGCGCCGCAACAAGCGCATGGTCACCATGAGCGAGTTCGAAGACGCCAAGGACAAGATCATGATGGGCGCCGAGCGCCGCTCGTCGGCCATGACCGAAGCGGAAAAGAAGCTGACCGCCTATCACGAAGCCGGCCACGCCATCACCGCGCTGCATGTCGCCGTCGCCGATCCGCTGCACAAGGCAACGATCATCCCGCGCGGCCGTGCGCTCGGCATGGTCATGCAGCTGCCGGAAGGCGACCGTTACTCGATGAGCTACAAGTGGATGGTGTCGCGCCTCTGCATCATGATGGGCGGCCGTATCGCGGAAGAGCTCACCTTCGGCAAGGAGAACATCACTTCCGGCGCGTCCTCGGATATCGAGCAGGCCACCAAGCTTGCGCGCGCCATGGTCACCCAGTGGGGCTTCTCCGACGAACTCGGCCAGGTCGCCTATGGCGAGAACCAGCAGGAAGTCTTCCTCGGTCACTCGGTCTCGCAGTCGAAGAACGTTTCGGAAGCAACCGCCCAGAAGATCGACAACGAAGTGCGCCGCCTGATCGACGAGGCCTATACCCAGGCGCGTGAAATTCTCACGACCAAACACGACGAGTTCGTGGCGATCGCCGAAGGCCTGCTCGAATACGAGACGCTGTCGGGCGAGGAGATCAAGGCGCTGATCAAGGGCCAGAAGCCATCGCGCGATCTCGGCGACGATGCGCCTCCGACCCGTGGTTCGGCCGTGCCGAGCGCCGGCTCAAAGAAGGACGAGCCCAAGGGCGGCGAACCGGAAAGCGGTCTGGAACCGCAGCCGCACTGAGCCTTTGCTACTAACATCAAAAGCCGCCGTGGAGCGATCCATGGCGGCTTTTGCTTGGAAGGGTTTATTTATTAGTAACGGGATATAATCGATTTTGACGCTAATTTATGTGCTTGTGCCGTTAAACTATGGCATGAGCCAAGCTTCAGGCCGGTTTTGCCGTCTAACATATTGCAGGGTTCGATTCCCTGCTTAAGACCGCGACGCTCAGGCGCGATGACGAAGGAGCTTACATGACACGCCGCTATTTTGGCACCGATGGCATTCGCGGACAGTCCAACATCCACCCGATGACTCCGGATCTTGCGATGCGCGTCGGCATCGCCGTCGGCACGATTTTTCGCAACGGCAATCATCGCCACCGGGTGGTGATCGGCAAGGATACGCGCCTCTCGGGCTACATGCTGGAAAACGCCATGGTGGCGGGTTTCACCGCTGCCGGCCTCGACGTCTTCCTGCTCGGGCCGATCCCGACGCCGGCTGTTGCCATGCTCACCCGGTCGCTGCGCGCCGATGTCGGCGTGATGATCTCCGCCTCGCACAATCCTTATGAGGACAACGGCATCAAGCTGTTCGGTCCGGACGGCTACAAGCTCTCCGACGAACTGGAGATGCGCATCGAGGATCTGCTCGACAGCGACCTGCATTCGCAGCTCGCCAAGTCCGGCGACATTGGCCGGGCAAAGCGCGTCGAGGGCGACATTTACCGCTATATCGAACACGTCAAGCGCACGCTGCCGCGCGACGTTACCCTGCATGGCCTGCGGGTCGCGATCGACTGCGCCAATGGCGCGGCCTACAAGGTTGCTCCGCTGGCGCTCTGGGAACTCGGCGCGGAGGTTGTCACCATCGGCAACGAGCCCAACGGCACGAATATCAATCTCGACTGCGGCTCGACCAGCCCGGAAGCACTGCAGAAGAAGGTGCATGAAGTGCGCGCCGACATCGGCATCGCGCTCGATGGCGATGCCGACCGTGTCATCATCGTCGACGAGCGCGGCGAGATCGTCGACGGCGACCAGCTGATGGCTGTCATTGCCGAGAGCTGGGCCGAGGACCAGAAGCTGAAAGGCGGCGGCATCGTCGCGACGGTGATGTCCAATCTCGGGCTCGAACGTTTCCTCAACGGCAAGGGCCTCGATCTGGCACGCACCAAGGTTGGTGACCGTTATGTCGTCGAGCATATGCGCAACAACGATTTCAATGTCGGCGGCGAACAGTCCGGCCATATCGTACTCTCCGATTTCGGTACGACCGGTGACGGCCTCGTCGCCGGCCTGCAGGTCCTAGCGCGGGCAAAGCGCCTTGGCCGGCCGGTCAGCGAAATCTGCCGCCGTTTCGACCCCGTGCCGCAGCTTCTGAAAAACGTCCGTTTCCAGGGTGGCAAGCCGCTGGAGGACGTAATCGTCCGCCAGGCGATCGCCGATGCGGAAGCCGAACTCGCCGCCAAGGGCCGCCTGGTCATCCGCCCGTCCGGCACCGAGCCGTTGATCCGGGTGATGGCGGAAGGCGACGACCGGGGGCAGATCGAGCGCATCGTCGACGGGTTGGTCGGCGCCATCGCCAACGTCCGCACCGCCGCCTGACAGACATAGTCTCAATGAAAAAGGCCACCCGCGGTTTTCGCGGGTGGCCTTTATTTTTTTCGGCGAGTTCCGGATGGCCGGATCGCCGTTCTTGCTGTCTCAGAACTCTTCCCAATCCTGCTTTGCAGCGGCGGCATTGCCCTGGAATGACTGCGCGACTTTCGCGACCATCCTGCGGGCAGGCGATGTGGTCGGGCGGCTGCTGCCGGATGCGACTGCGGGCGAGCCCCGATGCGAAGAGGTTCCCGTTACGGTGCCGCCGCCGATATGGAACTGCGACAGAAGCTGGAACAGACCCTCCGCATCCCGGGCAAGGCTGTGCGCCGCTGCGGTTGTTTCCTCGACCATGGCCGCATTCTGTTGCGTTCCCTGATCCATCGTGTTGACCGACGTGTTGATCTCCTTGAGGCCGGTCGACTGTTCCTTCGAGGCTTCCACGATAGCCTCGACATTGCCGTTGACCTGCTGGACCTGAACGACGATCTGTTCCAGGGCCTTGCCGGTTTCTCCCACCAGCGCCACGCCGTTCTTCACATGGTCGTTTGAGGTGTGGATCAGTTCCTTGATCTCTTTTGCCGCCTTGGCGGAACGCTGGGCGAGTTCCCGCACTTCCTGCGCCACCACCGCGAAACCCTTGCCGGCCTCGCCGGCACGGGCGGCCTCGACGCCGGCGTTCAGTGCAAGCAGATTGGTCTGGAAAGCGATCTCGTCGATGACGCCGATGATGTTGCCGATCTCGACGGCAGACGAATCGATCTTGCCCATCGCGTCGACGGCATCGCGGACTACCCGGCCAGACCGTTCGGCATTTTCCTTGGTCATGCGCACGAGGTTGCCAGCCTCCTGGGCGCGGTGGCTGGAGTCGGAAACAGTCGTGGTGATCTCTTCCAGGGCCGCAGCGGTTTCTTCGACGGAGGCCGCCTGCTGCTCGGTGCGTTTGGCGAGGTCGTCGGAGGCCGAGCGGATTTCCTGGGCGCCGGCGGCGATTGCACTCGCATTTGCGGCGACCTTCTGCATCGCTTCGCGAAGTTTCGCCACCGCGGCGTTGAAGTCGGCCCTCAACTGATCGAGCGAGGGGATGAACGGTGTGTTGATCTCCCGCGTCAGATCGCCGTTTGCCAGAGCCTGTAGGGCGTCGGCGAGTTGGCGGACTGCCTGGCTCGTTTGTTCGGCGACCGCGTTGCGCTCGGTCGCTTCCTGTTCCAGCCTCTGACGTTCGCCGACGGTCCGTTTCGCCTCGGCATCGGCTGCGCGTTCCGCGTTGACGGAGATGGCATCCCTCAGGGCGGCCACGGCGCGGGCGAGCATGCCGATCTCGTCGCCGCGGGCCTCGATCGTCCGGTCGCCTTCGAGGCTGCCCGCCGCCATGGCCTTCAGCGATTGCTGCAGCTTGGAGAGCGGTCCGATGATCGAGCGGGCGGTCAGGAAGGCGACAATGATCGAAAGCAGCGCGGCTATGCCGAGGGCGGCCAGCGCAAGGTTTCTAAAGCCGCTCGCAGCGTTGCGGACATCGCCGCCGATCGATTTGTTGAGCGCCTCCTGATAGTCGATGAACTTGTTGATCGCTCCGAGCCAGGAGACGAAGAGGGGACGGGCCTGTTCCAGCAGGATCTTGCGCGCCGCCTCACCATCACCTTTCTGCTGCAGCGAAATGATCTGGGCGACCAGCGGATTGGTCTTCGACTGAATGTCGGCGATTTCAGCCAATATTGCCTTTTCCCGATCCGTTGCACCGGAGGGGGCGCCGACCATGTCCGCCATGCGTTTTTCGTTTTCCGCATAGGAGGCCGCGAGCTTGCCGATGAGCGCTTCGGCTTCCTTGCGTTCGGCATCGGACGTGACGAGCGTCACATCGCGGATCGCGATCGCGCGGTCGTGCACGCTGCCGCGATAGTTGATGGCAAAGCGCTGCTTGACGCTGTTGACGTCATTGACGGTTGCGAGGTTGTTGTCGATCGTCGCAACCTGGCTGGTGGAGTAGAAAGTCAGGCCGATCATCAGGAGAAGCAAAAAGCCGAACCCGACAGCCAGTCGGAATGCTATGCCGAATGTTTTGACATTGCTCATGGACAGTTCTTTCTTTTGCGGCGCCTCGCGTCGCAGCTATATGCGGTCGATCTTCTCCGGAAGAGCATCAGGATATTTCATGGCGGCAATTTCGATTGAAGTTGCTTGTTCCGTGAACAAGATGTCCCCGATTGAAACGCATCGGCAAACTCCCTCCATTCATTCGGCCCCTGCAGATCCCCCGGTATTTCCCAGATCCGAATATGCTAAAAGTATGCATCTATAGTTTATAAAGAATTAATTGTTTATCTAAGCTTAAATTACCTTTTGCCAACGCCGCTTCTACTAAAGTAAGCGAAGTCAATAGTTTGGCGGCTGGCGTGGATTTGGCCTGCCTTGCTCGGTCAGCCTACAAAAGAGGGATCCGTTCGACGCGAACGCCTTGTCCAACTCTTTCAACATAAGTTTAATTGTAGAGTTGCCGGCGGTTTTAGGAAAACGCGCGGTAAACGAGCATGGTTAAGCGAGACTTAACCTTTGTCGATCATCATCCCTAGCGGATCAACCCGTTGGCTGCCCGCCTTGCATGCCATACGTGATACGAGCTTTGGAGATGAACCCATGAGAAAGTTGCTGGCCAGCGTGTTTGCGCTGACACTGACGGCGAGCGCCGCCACTTCTGCCGATCTTTATCAGCCGCAGCCGGCGCCCTATCAGGATGCGCCCGAAGTGACCGTTCAAGAGGCGACCGGGTGGTACCTTCGCGGTGACGTCGGTTATTCCTTCAAAAAGTCGCGCGGCACCGACTTCTACCAGGGTACCGGCACGCCCGGCGTGGCATTGGCGGAATTCGACCGTTCCGATCTGCGTGATGCCTTCACGCTCGGGGGCGGTGTCGGTTACCAGATCAACAGCTACCTGCGCACCGACGTCACCCTCGACTATATGTTCAACAGCAAGTTCCGGGGTTCTACGCATGGAAGCTGCGGCTCTGGGCCCGCCTGCACGTCAACGGACCTCGCTGCCCTGCATGCCTACTCGCTGATGGCGAACGCCTATGTCGATCTGGGCACCTATGGCTACTTCACGCCTTATGTCGGTGCCGGTATCGGCGGCACCTACGTCAAGTGGTCGAACCTGCGCAATACGTCCTGCGACGACGCTGGCGGCGGTTGCGACGCGGAAGTGAGCCATGGCGGCGAAAAGAGCTGGCGCTTCACCTACGCGCTGATGGCCGGCGCGTCGATCGACATCACCTGTAACGTCAAGGCCGATGTCGGCTACCGCTTCCGTCAGGTTGCCGGCGGCGACATGTTCGGTTACTCAACGGGCGGCGGCCCGGGCAAGGACAAGGGTTTCTATTCGCATGAAGCCCGCGTCGGCGCCCGCTACATCTTCGGCGGCTGCGACACGCCGCCGGCTTACGAGCCCCCGCCGCAGCCGATCGTCTACAAGTAAGGTTTATCCATCTCCAAGCGAAAGCCGCCTCCGGGCGGCTTTTTGCGTTTGCGGCGGCAAAGCTGCGGCAGAAATTTGTCCGTGGGCGACATTACCCGCTTGACTGTGAAGGCGCTCAGGCATAACCACAGCGGCGGGACACCTCTCCCCAACGAGAGGCCATCTATCTGGAAGGATAGCCATATGGCAAACGCCGCAAAACCGGACCTGCGTCCGAACAATACCCACTTTTCTTCTGGCCCTTGCTCGAAGCGCCCCGGTTGGTCGCTCGAAGTGCTTTCCGATGCTCCGCTCGGTCGTTCGCACCGTGCCAAGGTCGGCAAGGCAAAGCTCAAGCAGGCCATCGACCTCACCCGTGAAATTTTGGGCGTGCCGGCGGATTACCGCATCGGCATCGTGCCGGCCTCCGATACCGGCGCTGTCGAAATGGCGCTCTGGTCGCTGCTCGGCGAGCGCGGCGTCGACATGCTATCCTGGGAAAGCTTTGGCGCCGGCTGGGTCACCGACGTCGTCAAGCAGCTGAAGCTCAAGGACGCGCGCAAGATCGAAGCCGGCTACGGCCTGCTTCCGGACCTTTCCACGGTCGATTTCGACCGCGACGTGGTCTTCACCTGGAACGGCACAACCTCCGGCGTCCGGGTCCCGAACGCGGACTTCATCCCGGCAGACCGCAAGGGCCTGACCATCTGCGACGCCACCTCGGCGGCATTCGCCCAGGACATGGATTTTGCCAAGCTCGACGTTGTCACCTTCTCCTGGCAGAAGGTTCTGGGCGGAGAGGGCGGTCATGGCATGCTGATCCTTTCCCCCCGCGCTGTCGAGCGCCTGCAGACCTACGTTCCGGCCTGGCCGCTGCCGAAGATCTTCCGCCTCACCTCGGGCGGCAAGCTGATCGAAGGCATCTTCGTCGGCGAGACAATCAACACGCCGTCGATGCTCTGCGTCGAGGACTACATCGATGCGCTCAACTGGGCAAAGTCGGTCGGCAGCCTTGAAGGTCTGATCGCCCGCGCCGATGCCAACGCCAAGGTCATCCACGATTTCGTGGCCGCCAATGCCTGGATCGACAACCTCGCCGTCGACCCGGCGACGCGCTCCAACACCTCCGTCTGCCTCAAGATCGCCGATGCCGATGTCGCCGCTCTCGATACCGACGCCCAGGAAGCCTTTGCCAAGGGCATGGTGTCGATCCTCGAAAAGGAAGGCGTCGCGCTCGACATCGGTGCCTATCGCGATGCGCCGTCCGGTCTTCGCATCTGGGCCGGCGCCACGATCGAAGAAGCTGACATGAAAGCTCTGATGCCTTGGCTCACCTACGCTTTCGAAACGCAGAAGGCTGCGCTTTCCAAGGCCGCCGCGTAAAGCAGGTCGCGTATCCGGCTCCGCTGATGAAGCGGAGCCCATTTCCTCATTCACGACAGAAACTTTTTCAGGAGGCCCACTGATGGCACCTCGCGTTCTCGTATCCGACGAACTGTCGGAAACCGCCGTCCAGATCTTTCGCGATCGCGGCGTCGAAGTCGATTTCCAGCCGAAGCTCGGCAAGGACAAGGAAAAACTTGCCGAGATCATCGGCAATTATGACGGCCTTGCGATCCGTTCCGCCACCAAGGCGACCGAAAAGCTGATCGCAGCCGCGACCAATCTCAAGGTCATCGGCCGCGCCGGCATCGGCGTCGACAATGTCGATATCCCGGCCGCCTCGCGGCGCGGCATCATCGTCATGAATACGCCGTTCGGCAACTCGATCACCACGGCCGAGCACGCCATCGCCCTGATGTTCGCCGTTGCCCGACAGCTTCCGGCAGCCGATGCCTCGACCCAGGCCGGCAAGTGGGAAAAGTCGCGCTTCATGGGCGTCGAGATCACCGGCAAGACGCTCGGCGTCATCGGCGCCGGCAATATCGGCGGCATTGTCTGCAAGAAGGCGATCGGCATCGGCATGCATGTTCTTGCCTATGACCCCTTCCTGTCGGCCGAGCGCGCCGAGGAAATGGGCGTCACCAAGGTCGAGCTCGACGAGCTTCTGGCCCACGCCGACTTCATCACCCTGCACGTGCCGATGACCGACAAGACCCGCGGCATTCTCGGCAAGGAGGCGCTTGCCAAGACCAAACCGGGCGTTCGCATCATCAACTGCGCCCGTGGCGGTCTCGTCGATGAGGCAGCGCTTGCCGAAGCCATCAAGTCCGGCCATGTCGCCGGCGCCGGCTTCGACGTGTTCGAAGTCGAGCCCGCCACCGAAAGCCCGCTGTTCGGCCTCGAAAACGTCGTCTGCACCCCGCATCTCGGTGCATCGACCACGGAAGCGCAGGAAAACGTCGCGCTGCAGGTCGCCGAGCAGATGTCGGATTACCTGATCAAAGGCGCCGTTTCGAACGCGATCAACATGCCGTCGATCACGGCGGAAGAAGCGCCGCGCCTGAAGCCGTTCATCCGGCTTGCCGATGTGCTCGGCGCATTCGTCGGCCAGGTCACCGAGGATGCGATCAAGGAAATCGAGATCCTCTATGACGGCTCGACCGCCGGCATGAATACCAAGGCGCTGACGAGCGCGCTGCTCGCCGGTCTCATCCGCAGCCAGGTCTCCGACGTCAACATGGTTTCGGCGCCGATCATGATCAAGGAAAAAGGCATCATCCTGTCCGAAGCCAAGCGCGACAAGTCGGGCGTCTTCGACGGGTATATCAAGCTTACCGTCACCACCGACACGATGACCCGTTCGGTTGCCGGCACCGTCTTCTCTGACGGCAAGCCGCGCTTCATCCAGATCAAGGGCATCAACCTCGATGCGGATGTCGGCGCCAACATGGTCTACATCGCCAATACCGACGTTCCCGGCATGATCGGCTTCATCGGCACGACGCTCGGCAATGCCGGCGTCAACATCGCCAACTTCCATCTCGGCCGCGACAAGGAAGGTGGCGACGCGATCGCTCTCCTTTATGTCGATGGTCCGGTTCCGGCCGACGTGCTGGCGAAACTGACCGCCAATCCGGCAGTCCGCCAGGCCAAGCCGCTGGCGTTCAACGTCGACTGAGGTCACGAAAGCTGTTCACGACTGTCATGGTCGTGAGGGTTTTCCGAGCAATACGAAGGCCTCCGGCGAACACCGCCGGAGGCCTTCGTCATTTATCCGTCCGGCATATCCTGCATGTCGGAGAGCTCGATGCCATGGGTGTCGAACCACCACTCTGGGCTCATGCCGGGATGCCTTTCCCGCAGGTGGAGATATCTGGCCCGAAGCCGGTCCTGGCGCTCGCCCTCCTCGATGAAGAAGGGATGGTCGAGCGTGCCGCCCATCCGATGCAGGCGTCGGAGCAGTTTGCGCAGGACGTAACCCTGTTGCCTGTTTCCCGGATGGTAGCCGCTTTCGATGATCTTCATGATCGCACTGCCGAGCGTTTCGCGCACATCCTCCGGCGGCGTGCCGTTGATGAGCATGTCGAGACGATCGGCGCCGAAGCCGACATCGATGCAGGTTCCAAGCGGATTGACGATATTTCCGATTTCCACCCCATCCTTGTAGAACTCGGTACTGTATCCCGTAATGCTGCCATCGCTCCAGGTACATTCCGGATCGGGGACGATCGGAAGGCGTCCGCGGTAAAGCGGCGTCCAGTCGGTGAGGCGATCCGGATGAATGGTGACGTGATCCGGCACAAGACCGAGCGTCGCCAAGAACTCGAGCCAGAAATCGATGGCACCGCCAACGCTCATCTCCCGGAAGGAGAAGAGGCCAAGCATGGTGAAGTGAAGGAAGTGGGTTCCATCTCCGATTTCGTCCAGATCGCCCAGACGCAGGCATGCCTGGCTGTTTGCGACGGTTCCCTCATGGGAAGGATCGGAGAAGAGAAGTTTGTACCGCTGCATGCCAGCGCTGCAGAAGAGCGTGGTGGCGTCATGCGGCCTTACGGATTCAAAGGTTTCGAAATCGATGCCCTTTGAAAGGCAGAAGTCTTGATAGTGCCGGATCAGGCGTCCCGCGGTGTCATAGGCAACCTCCTTTGCATTTGTGTGCCTTGCCAAAAGGTAATGGCATTCCGCATGCCGCGCAATGCGGGATGCAAGGACAATCTCTCGGGGCAAGAAGGCCCGCGCCGGGATGTCGCAGGTCAATATGAAAATTACACCCTTGAGCTGTATTTTTGGAGCTTGGCTCCCGTTTCAAACTTGGTTATCTACTTCGACGGGAAAAACGGATGGCTGATCTAAAATCCGGAACCATCCGTCGCTATATAGACCGGGAACACCGCGATAGAGCGGTTTATGAGGAGAAAACGATGTTATCGAAGCTTCGGCGTTTCAAGAACCTGTTCGCGATCCTGGCGATCGGGATGGCGGTTTCCTTGACCGCCGTGGATTTGGCTGAGGCGCGCCGCGCCAGCGGCGGCGGTTTTGGCAGCCGCGGCACGCGCACATTCTCGGCTCCGGCGACCACCAATACCGCGCC
>NZ_JALBGW010000142.1:0-12206 GCF_023006485.1 Neorhizobium sp. BETTINA12A | reverse complement strand
CGCATCGCCGGGCGGCTCTTGCGCCGGGTGCGCGATTTCGCCGAAGTGGCGAGGGCCGAGGCGGTGACGAAGGAGATCGCCGACGAGGCTCTGACCCGGCTGCTGGTCGACAATATGGGTCTCGACCAGCTCGATAAGCGGTATCTCAACATGATCGCCGTCAATTTCGGTGGCGGGCCGGTCGGCATCGAGACCATCGCCGCCGGCCTGTCGGAACCACGCGATGCGATCGAGGACATCATCGAACCCTACATGATCCAGCAGGGTTTCATCCAGCGCACACCGCGGGGCCGCGTTTTGACCGCAAATGCGTGGAAACATCTCGGACTTCAGCCGCCCAAGGATCTCGAGGCGGCGCAGTTCCGGATGTTCACCGAGGATGATTGATTGATTTCCCGCCGCGGGTTCCTGACGTCTCTTACGGGCGGTGTTGCGGCGTTTCTGGCGCTGGCCGGTTATGCGGTGGCCGAGCCGCTGGTGCGGCTGAGGGTCGCCCGGAATGCGCTGACGCCGCCTGGCTGGACGCCGGGGCTGAAGCTTCGGATCGTCGCGCTTGCGGATTTCCATGCCTGCAAGCCCTGGATGCCCGTCGAGAGGATCGCCTCGATCTGCGAAGCCGCCAATGCGCTCGAACCCGACGTCATTCTGCTGCTCGGCGATTATGTTTCCGGCATGCGCTTCATCACCGATCATGTGCCGCCGGATGCCTGGGCCGGGGCGCTTTCGAGCCTGAAGGCGCCGCTCGGGACCCATGCCATCCTCGGTAATCACGACTGGTGGCAGGACAGCGAGGTTCAGGCGAGCGGCGAGGGCGTCCCGTTCGGGCGCAGGGCGCTGGAGGCGGCGGGCATTCCCGTCTACAGCAATCGGGCGGCGCGGTTCGAGAAGGATGGCAGGCCTTTCTGGCTGGCCGGCATCGAAGACCAGATCGCCCTTCTTCCGGACGAGAAAACCCGCCATTGGACGCGCGGCAAGGATGACCTTCCGGCCACGTTGGCACAGATAACCGATGATGCCCCGGTCATCTTGATGGCGCATGAGCCGGACATCTTTCCAACCGTGCCGGATCGCATATCGCTCACCCTCTCCGGTCACATGCATGGCGGGCAGGTGCGGCTGTTCGGCTGGGCCCCGATCGTTCCTTCCCGCTACGGCAGTCGTTATCTCTACGGGCATGTGCAGGAGAGCGGCCGCAATATCATCATATCGGGCGGACTCGGCTGTTCCGGCCTGCCCGTCCGCTTCGGCGCGCCGCCCGAAATCAACGTGATCGATCTGGGATAATCGCATGGCAGGCCGCACTCGCATCCGCATCAAGACAAAGAGCAAGCGCATCTTTCAGATGCGAATTGCCGGGCTTGGGTTCCGGGACGGTCATGTGTTGGTGCATCGCGCCGTGGACGAGGCTTTCTGGACGTTTCCCGGTGGGCGGGCCGAGATCGGCGAGACCTCGGAAGAGACACTCAGACGGGAGATGGTCGAGGAAATCGGCGCCGAGGTGAGCGTTCGCCGGCTGCTCTGGTCGGTCGAGAATTTCTTCCACTACGAAGACCGCGACTGGCACGAGCTCGGTTATTATTACCTGATGGATATCCCGGAGACGTTTCCGTTTCATCCGACGGACATCGTCCATCGGATCAAGGACGAACACGATCTGGAATTCAAATGGGTACCGGCGACAACCGAGGCTCTCCGGGCACTCGACATCCCGCCTTACTTCATCGCCGAGGAGATCGAGAACCTGCCGGTCAGTCCGCGCCATCTCGTCTGGCGCGACGGCGATCTGGATCTGAAATCCTAGTCGGCCTTTTGGGCATTCCAGCGGGTTTGAAAGGCCTCGGCGGTGGATCGTCGGCTGTCGTGCCAACTGACGCCTGAGCCGCCCTGGCGTGCCGGCTGGAACATCTGCGCATTGCTTTCCGTTTCTCCTGCGAAAGGAGAACGTCATGCGGAAGATCGAGATCGGAAACAAGGTCGGACGGACTTGGGGGGAGCCGAGGCCAAGGGCAAGACGATCAAGCGCAAGGCGGATGCCGATGAGCCCGCGTTCCTCATCCGCGTTCTCCAGAGTCAGTCCGAGCTGAGGAAGACCCATGGATAGCGAAATCCCGGATCACATCCCGCCCGCCGAAGTGGCGCAGGCTGCTGAAAAAGGCTTGAAGCTCCGCTCCCAGTACCGCCGCGGCGGCACGATGGTTGGGGTAGCGCGAGCCCGCGACCTCAAGAACCGCAAGTCGATCTCGGAAAAGACGGTGCGGCGGATGGTGAGCTATTTCTCCCGCCACAAGGCGGACAAGCGGGCCGAGAATTTCGGCGACGACGACAATCCGTCCACCGGCTACATCGCCTGGCTGCTCTGGGGCGGCGATGCGGGCCAGAAATGGGCCGAGGAGCATAAGAAGGCGATCGAAAAGGCAAAGAACGACGCAAAGATGCGGCGCTTCACACAGTCGCATTGAGAGTGGCTGCAAGATCCGCGATCGTCTGCCGCAGGAGCGGCGCGCCGCCCGGCTGCCAGCCGAGCGCCCTCAGTTTGTCCGTCGGCATGACGTTGACGGCACCGCGATCTGCCGGGGGTGGCAGGTTGTGATGAGATACCGGCAGATGGCTGAGGATTTCAGGCGTATCGGTCAGAACATCCGATGCGTTAAAGGCGTGGCCGGCGACCTTACCGGTTTCTGTTTCCAGCATGAGGCGAACGGCCGCGGCGACATCGCGACCGTGGATCTCCGTTCCCGCACGCGACGGAACTGGCCGGCCGGCCAGGTAATCCGCAAAGAGCGCGTCCCATTTGTTGGGGCGCAGATTGCCGTAGACGCCGGTGAGCCGGAGAGACGAGGTGGCAAAACCGGGGGCCGAAAGTTCTGCCAGTGCTCCCTCGGTCCAGAGTTTGATCTCGCCGTAGAGTCCCTCCGGCTTTAAAGCGAGATTTTCGTCAAGCACCGTTCCGGTTGGTTGGCCGTCATAGACAGCCCTGCTCGACAGGAAGACCGCTCGGCGCGTGCCTGCCTTTCTGGCGGTCTCGAACAGCTTTACGGTGCCATCGAGGTTCAGGCGGCGGAAGCGGTCGGGATCATCGCCTTCGCCGCCGCGGTATTTTCCGGGCAGATGGTCGAAGGCGGCATGGACAAAGAAATAAGCCTCGTCGAAGGCGTCGATCTGGTCGAGGGCGAGATCGAGCGAAAGGGGCACGAACTCGACGGGTTTGGAAAAGAAGCCGGGCGCTGGCGGATTGCGCCCTCCGACAATGACCGGATAGCCGGCATCAAGCAGACCTTCGACGATGTAGCGGCCGACCAAACCTGTTCCGCCGGACACGAGGACCTTCAATGCTCTTCTCCCGGTTTCGGCAGCGTGGAGAGGGCCGGGATCTCGCGGTCCTCGTAAAACGCCTGCCAGAGGTCGATCAGCGGCCGCAGCCGGTCGGCCTTCGGATGATCCTTCTCCCACGGCTTTTCATACTGGTAATGCAGCACGCCGATGCTCTCCCAGTTCCAGAGGTCGGGCATGTTGAACCAGACGTATTGCAGCATGTTCATGAAGACCGGCAGGCCGTGCCAATCCGGGAAGAAGGTTTCCAGAAACGTCTGGTCGGTGCGCCGCCAGAAGGCGTCCGGCTGGTCGAGCGTCGCGAGCATCCTGTAAAATGTCTCGGCAGACGGTTTGGCAACGAAGACGCCGGAGTTCAGGCGGTGGAAGTCGGAGAGGTTTTCGTAGACGTTCGGGGCGGCCGAGAATTCCGGATAGGCAAACAGCTTGTCGATCGGCTTCAGCGCCAGCGCGTCGGCATCGATGAAGACGCAGGTTTCGTATTCGATGAGCTGCCAGAGTCGAAGCTTGCAGAAATTGTCGAGCGGCGTGTGAAAGTCCGGTTTGCGGCCTTTGGTGAAGGGCGCGGCGCCATGCAGGTTTTTTCGCGCATGCCGTTCGTTGAAAGCGTCGGAGAGCGGCAGATGTTCGACCTTGAGCGACCGGCAGCCGAGGGTTTCGAGCGGGGCCAGCGCGGTGCGCTCGACGCCGCCGGTGTGGAGGACGACGATATCGGCCTCAGTGCCGGTGCGGCGGATGGAGCGGGCCAGCGCGGTGGCGCCCATGGCATAGTCGGCATTGGTGACCAGGGTGACGAAGGCGTTGGTCATGAGGGCGTCCCGCTCACGACACCGACTTCAACCTCACACCCTCCGGGTCATGTTCCACCTTCGCAGCAATGTCTCTCGTCCAGGCGGAGACGGCGGGAACGCGTGATCTATCAACGCGGTAGGCGTATTTCTTCGCGACGTCGACGATCTCGCCCAGCAGTCCTTCGCCGAGCGTGGTCGGTTCGAGGCCGAGGCCGAGGAATTTTTCGTTCCTCACCACCAGCTCGTTTTCCGGCGCTTCCTTGCGCGGGTTCGGCAGCCAGGCGATCCTCGAACCGGTCATTTTCGAGATCATCTTGGCAAGATCGCGCACCCGATGGGTCTCGGTCATCTGGTTGAAGATCTCGACGCGGCTGCTGCGGGCGGGCGGGTTGCTCAGGGCGATCTCGACGCAGCGGACCGAATCCTGGATGTGGATGAAGGCGCGGGTCTGGCCGCCGGTGCCGTGGACGGTGAGCGGGTAACCGATCGCCGCCTGGATGAGAAAACGATTCAAGACCGTCCCGTAATCCCCGTCATAGTCGAATCTATTGATCAATTGCGTGTGCCGGCGGGTCTGTTCGGTGTGGGTGCCCCAGACGATGCCCTGGTGCAGGTCGGTAATCCGCAATCCGTCGTTCTTCGCGTAGAACTGGAAGAGTTGCTGATCGAGGCATTTGGTCATGTGGTAGATCGAGCCGGGATTGCTCGGATAAAGGATCTCCTGGGAAACGGTGCGGCCGTCGGCCGTTTCGATGCCGACCGGCAGGTAACCTTCCGGAATGGCGGCGCCGACCGTCGAATAGCCGTAGACGCCCATCGTGCCGAGATGCACGAGATGCGCGTCGAGATCGAGTTCGACCAGCGCATTCAAAAGGTTATGGGTGGCGTTTACATTGTTGCTGACGGTGTAGTTCTTGTGCCGGTCGCTCTTCATCGAATAGGGCGCGGCCCGCTGTTCGGCGAAGTGGACAATGGCGTCGGGGCGATGTTTCGAAAGCCAGCCCTTCAGGAGCTCGTAATCCCTGGCGAGGTCGATCAGGTGGAAATGGATGCGGCGGCCGGTTTCGGCATGCCAGATGCGGGTGCGTTCCTGGATGCTGTCCATCGGCGTCAGCGACTGGACGCCGAGCTCGGTGTCGATCCAGCGGCGGGAGAGGTTGTCGAGGATGTGGATCTCGTGGCCGGCGTCCGACAGGTGAAGCGATGTCGGCCAGCCGACGAAGCCGTCGCCGCCCAGGACTGCAATTTTCATGAGTTACTCTCCGCTGGTTTTCGACTTATTTCCTGATAGGGAGGATATGTGACAGCACGTCAAAACTGGGGCGGCATTGCGCGCTTATCCAGTGGAGTAGCGGAAATTTCCAAGGCAAGGCCATGAAGGAATACAATTTTTTGTTATCGGGCGAGTTGATGGAAGGTGGCCATCGGCTGGCCCAGCGCGTCTATTATGAAGACACGGATTTTTCCGGCCTCGTCTATCACGCCCGTTATCTGCACTTCCTGGAGCGCGGCCGCACCGACTATCTGCGCTGCCTCGGCTGCGAGCAGAGCGCGCTGCTTTCTGCCGACGAAGAGGGGTTGGTCTTCGTCGTCCACCGCATGGAGATCGACTTCAAGCAGCCGGCCCGCATGGACGATATCCTGATCATCCAGACCGTGACGGAAAAAGCGGGCGGCGCCAAGATGGTTCTCAACCAGCAGATTCGCCGCGGCGAAACGCTGCTGATCGCCGCAAAGGTGGTGATCGCCGTCATCAACAGGCACGGGCGTCCGCGCCGGCTGCCGGAGAGCGTGGCGGAAAAGTTTCTCGGGCGCCCGGCCGGGCAGGTCAATCCGGTTTAGACGGGACCTACGGGCCGCCACAGGCATGCTGCGAATCGGCCATTGCCCAGCTCTGTCCGGTGCGTGCGTTGGTGACGAAATATTCCCGGCCCCGGTCGTCGCCCGCCGGGCAGCGTTTGGGAGTGGAAATCAGGCACATGGTCACTTTGTCGCCGGGCTTGGAGGCGATCAGCGCCTCCTCGCGGGCATAGGAGACCTGGTAGCCTTTGTTGGCATATTCGATGCCGGTTCCGGAGTTGTAATCCTCGTCCTTGACGGGATCCTGGCCGACCCGCGGATGGACGGCAGTCACGTTGGTGACGGCGCATTGGCCGATCTTCTGCGGAAGGGTCGGCGAGGGTTTGGCCCGTCCTGCCGCGATTATATTGGCGGTAACGTCCGCGGGAATGCTGTTGTCGCCGCCGAGTTTCCCAAGGATCGCTATATAGGTGCTGAGAACGCAGGATCGGTCGGAGCCGCAGGCTGAGCGGTCGCTGGTGAAGTCACGCAGCGTCTTGCGGGTCTCCGCCTTGTTGTCCTTTTCGGCCTTTTCCTGGACCCTGGGAAGCACCGTGTCCAATGCCGAAAGGAGCGGGTCGTTGCAGACTATCCGTTCATCGGGCGAGGGGACGCCCTTGCAATCGAACGAGCCGGCGTGCGCCGACGTGGCGATCAACATCGTCAAGGCTATCGTCACCGCACGCCACATGGTCATTCCCCAAAAATCCGCTTCCACAGGTGTGCTACTCCCTGAATGAGAAAAAACTAAGTTGCAAGTCACCGGTTTTCCTTGTTCCAACTTGAAGTGATCTGCGAACTGGCAATTGCAAGGCCGCTCTAAACCATTCGTTAACGATAATGGTGTCTTACTGAGCATTGAGGAATTTGTGCAACGCACGCCTTCCTTTGACCAAAATTGAAAGCGAGAAGCCAAGCTTGGAGCTCAGGGTATCTTGGGGTTAGGGCTAAGCGCATCCAGCGATCAAAGACATACTCGCCTGAGCGCGCTTTTGAACCGCCCGGTCCCTAAAGCCGGGCGTTTGGATTCGGGGATAGTAGATGGAACACGTAGGTTTGGCGGCGGCGGCGAGCGAAGTGAGCCTCTGGTCGCTGTTCATGCAGGCCGGTCTGGTCGTCAAGCTGGTGATGATCGGCCTTATCGGCGCATCGGTCTGGACCTGGGCGATCGTGATCGACAAATATATCAGCTTCGGCAAAGCCAAGCGCCAGTTCGACCAGTTCGAACAGGTTTTTTGGTCCGGCCAGTCGCTGGAAGAGCTTTACCGCACGCTGTCGGAGCGGACGAATACCGGTCTTGCGGCGATTTTCGTCGCCGCCATGCGTGAGTGGAAGAAGAGCTTCGAGCGTGGTGCGCGGTCGCCGATCGGCCTGCAGATGCGTATCGACCGGGCGATGGACGTCACCATGTCGCGCGAGGCGGAAACCTATGAGGCGCGCCTCGGCTCGCTCGCGACGATCGGCTCGGCCGGCCCGTTCATCGGCCTCTTCGGCACGGTCATCGGCATCATGACGTCGTTCCAGGCGATCGCCGGTTCGAAGTCCACCAATCTCGCAGTCGTCGCGCCTGGTATCGCCGAAGCGCTGCTCGCCACCGCGATCGGCCTTGTTGCCGCTATTCCGGCGGTCATCGCCTACAACAAGTTCACCGCCGATGCCGGCAAGCTTTCGGGCCGCATGGAAGGTTTCGCGGACGAGTTTTCCGCCATCCTGTCGCGCCAGATCGACGAGAAGCTGCAGCCGCGCCAGGCGGCGCAGTAAAAGCCTTTCGGGCTCTCAAGGAGTAACGTCTCATGGGCATGTCGGCCGGAGGAGCAAGGGCATCAGGTGGCGGTCGTCGCAGGCGCGGCGGACGTCGCGGCGGTGCGATCAGCGAAATCAACGTGACGCCGCTCGTCGACGTCATGCTCGTTCTGCTCATCATCTTCATGGTGGCGGCACCGATGATGACCGTCGGCGTGCCGATCGACCTGCCGGAAACGCAGGCGAAGGCGATGAACGCCGATACCCAGCCGATTACCGTCTCGGTCAATCCGAAAGGCGAAATCTTCCTCCAGGAAACTCCGATCGGCCTTGACGAGATCGTGCCGAAGCTGCAGGCGATCGCAACGACCGGCTATAACGAGCGCATCTACGTACGCGGCGATACGACCGCGGCCTACGGCGTCGTCATGAAGGTCATGGCCCGCATCTCTTCTGCCGGGTACAAGAATATCGGCCTCGTGACCCTGCAGGAACAGGAGAAGTGATCGCGGCGCCATGAAGGTCAGTCTCGGCACATCGCTGGTCCTCCACTCGCTGGTCCTCGGCTTGGCGCTCGTTTCGCTGAGCGCGCCCGCGTCTTTCGACGTGGCCGACGTGGAAGCGCTTCCCGTCGACATCGTCCCGGTCGAATCGATCACCCAGACCCAGCAGGGTGACAAGAAGGCGCCCCCCAGCCAGAAGCCTTCCCCCAAAGAAACCAAGAACCAGAAGATCGTCGACAACGCCCAGAACGCCGGCGAGAACAATGTCGACCTGAAGACGCCGCCGACGCCGACCACCAAGCCGCAGCCGACCGAAACCACGGCGGCTCCGAAGCCGGTGGAACGGCCGACGCCGACCCCGACGCCTGAACAGAACCAGGTCAAGGATATCGTCAAGGAAGAGACGGCGCCGAAGCCGACCGAGATGGCTGCCCTGCCGCAGCCCAAGCCGGAGATCACGCCGCCGAAGCCGGAACCTACCCCGCCGAAGCCTGAGCCGACGCCACCAAAGCCGGAGGCTGCCAAGCCGACGCCCGCGCCTTTGCAGAGCGAGAACACGTCCGAGACAGGCGAGTTGCCGCAATCGGTTCCGGCGCCGGCTTCGAGGCCGCAGCCGCCGAAGCCCGAACCGCCGAAGGAGCAGGCCAAGCCCGTCGAGAAGCCGGCTGAAAAGCCGGCCGAGACGAAGCCGGTTACGGCTAAGGCAGCTGAAACGGCGAAGACTGACAACAAGTCGACCGCATCCGTCAAGCCTTCCGACAAGAAGGAAGGCAAGCAGCAGGAAACCGCCAAGTCGTCGTCTTCGATGGCGAGCGATTTCAACGCCGATCAGATCGCAGCCCTGCTGAACAAGCAGGAGGCATCCGGCGGCGGCGCCAAGCGTTCGACGCAGGTGGCCTCCCGTGGTGATACCAAGACCATCGGCACCGGCCTCAGCTCCAGCGAGATCGACAACGTCAAGGGACAGATCCAGGGCAACTGGGCGCTGGTCGGCGGCCTGACCGGCGTCTCGGAAGTCCGTGTGAAGATCCGGGTGCAGCTCGATCAGTCCGGCAATATCGTCGGCGAGCCGGAAGTGACCGCCACCGGTGGTCCTGAGGGGACCCGGCGTGCGGTCGAGGGCAGCACGCGCCGCGCCCTGATGAAATCCGCTCCGCTCAAGAATTTGCCCGCCGCAAAGTATGAGGGCGAAAAAGGTTGGAATGTTTTGGTGCTGAACTTCGATCCGTCGGAGTTTGCATTGTGAGCCGGGCAGGTATGGAACCGATGCAGAAACAGATGAAACGGAACCTGCCCCGAAACTCTCGTATTAAGCTGAAAGGCTTGTTTCAATGATCAAGAGTTCTTTTTTTCGCGCCGTGATGGTGGCCGCGGGGATGTTGACGGCATTGATGGCCGCGACCCCGGCCAACGCTGTCGTCGAGATCAACATCAACAAGGGCAATATTCAGCCGCTGCCGATCGCGGTGACGGATTTCCTGTCGAACAACGATCTCGGCGCCCAGATTTCCCAGGTGATCGCCGCGGACCTGCAGCGCTCCGGGCTTTTCGCGCCGATCAACAAAAGCGCCTTCATCGAAAAGATCGCCGATCCCAACAAGGCACCGCGCTTCGAGGACTGGAAGGTCATCAATGCGCAGGCGCTGGTGACGGGCCGTATCACCCGCGAAGGCGACGGCCGCTTGCGCGCCGAGTTCCGCCTGTGGGATACGTTTGCCGGCAGCCAGATGACCGGCCAGCAGTTCTTCACCCAGCCGGAAAACTGGCGCCGCGTCGCGCATATCATTGCCGATGCGATCTACAAGCAGATCACCGGCGAAAACGGCTATTTCGACACCCGCGTCGTGTTCGTCTCCGAAAGCGGGCCGAAGACCGCCCGCCAGCGCCAGCTGGCGATCATGGATCAGGACGGCTTCAACGTCCGCATGTTGACCAACACCAAGGATATCGTGCTGACGCCGCGCTTCTCGCCAAGCCGGCAGGAAGTCACCTACATGTCGTTCGAGGGCAACCAGCCGCGGGTCTACCTGCTGCAACTGGAGACCGGGCAGCGCGAAGTGGTCGGCAATTTTCCGGGCATGACGTTCTCGCCGCGGTTCTCTCCGGACGGCCAGAAGGTGATCATGAGCCTGCAGCAGGAAGGCAATTCCAATATCTATACGATGGACCTGCGCTCGCGCACCACGACGCGGCTCACCTCCACGGCGGCGATCGACACCTCGCCCTCCTATGCGCCTGACGGCGGCCGCATCGCCTTCGAAAGCGACCGCGGCGGACGTCCGCAGATCTACGTGATGAATGCCGACGGTTCCGGCCAGACCCGCATCTCCTTTGGCGACGGTTCCTATTCGACGCCGGTCTGGTCGCCGCGCGGCGATCTGATCGCCTTCACCAAGCAGTCGGGCGGCAAGTTCTCGATCGGCGTGATGAAGCCGGACGGATCCGGCGAGCGCATCCTGACGAGCGGCTTCCACAACGAAGGTCCGACCTGGGCGCCGAACGGCCGCGTGCTGATGTTCTTCCGCCAGAATGCCGGCGCCGGCGGTCCGCAGCTCTATTCCATCGACCTGACCGGCTATAACGAGCTGCAGGTCAAGACGCCTTCCTACGGTTCGGATCCGGCCTGGTCGCCGCTGCTCGAATAGGGCGCCTTGATGAGAGAGGCGGGATTCCGCCTCTTTCCCGCCCCAATCTGCTGAAAATGAACGAAAAGGGACACCGGGAATATTTTGTTAACCATAAGAATTTGAGCATGGTTAACCGAACCCGGTTAGAATCTGGAAACTCTGAAAGTTACTGATCAAGGAGAGACCGGCCATGAGCCGCACCGATACTTCGGCGATGAGCCGCATGCAGATCCTCGCCCGCAATCCTGCCGTTATCGCCCTGACTGTGGCGCTTGCGCTTGCCGGCTGCGCCAACAAGAAGAACCTGCCGAACAATGCCGGTGAGCTCGGCCTCAACGGCGCCGGCGCTGCAACGCCCGGTTCGACCCAGGACTTCACCGTCAATGTCGGCGACCGCATCTTCTTCGACACGGATAGCACTTCGATCCGCGCCGACGCACAGCAGACGCTCGACCGTCAGGCCCAGTGGCTGGGCCGCTATCCGAAATACGCGATCACCGTCGAAGGCCATGCCGACGAACGCGGCACGCGCGAATACAATCTGGCGCTCGGTGCCCGGCGTGCCGCCGCCGCCAAGGAATATCTCGCCTCGCGCGGCGTTCCGGCGAATCGCATGAAGACCATCTCCTACGGCAAGGAACGCCCGGTTGCCGTCTGCGACGACATCTCCTGCTGGTCGCAGAACCGTCGCGCCGTCACCGTTCTCGGCGGCGCCGGCATGTGATCCGAGCAACAGCTCGAAAATAAAAGGCGGTCTTCGGGCCGCCTTTTTGTTTTTTCCATAGTTTAGCCCTGTTTTCCGGGATTTTTGACCGGGAGCTCGGTTGCTTTTTGCCGGCAGTTGGAAAAAATCTCCTCTCGCGCCAATCCGGCGCAGACTAAAGAGCAGGACGGACAAAGATGAAGAAACTTGTCTTGGCAGCGATGCTGGGGCTGATGGCGACGAGCGCCCCGGCTGGGGCTTTCGCATTGCCGAAACTCTTCCAGGGCGGCAATCAGCCTGCTGCAGAACAGCCGCGGGAAACCACTCCGCCCCCGGTCATTCTGGCGCAGAGCAATGATGCCGTCCGTATCCAGCAGCTCCAGGAAGAAGTCCGGCAGTTGAACGGCCGGATCGAGGAAATGAGTTTTCAGCTGCTGCAGATGCAGGAGCAGTTGCGCAAGACGCAGGAAGACAACGAATTCCGCTTCCAGGACCTGGAAAAGAAGAAGCGCACCGAAGTGGACGACGCGACCGGGAAACCGGCCGTGGCGTCCAACCGCGCTCCCGCCGCCCAGCCCCCGTTGCCGCAGACGACTGCTCCCGCCCAGTCCTCCGACGATGTCGCACGGATCATCGAATCGCCGTCCGGTCAGGGTGTCGGCGGGGCGAC
>NZ_JALBGW010000141.1:0-12285 GCF_023006485.1 Neorhizobium sp. BETTINA12A | reverse complement strand
AGACGGGCGACGCCGGAGAGCTCCAGCGAGCGGCCGGCGCAGAGCGTGTGCTCGTAGGAGCGGCCTTGCGCCGCGGTGACCATGCCGTGATGGGCCGAGCGGGCGATGATTTCGCAGAGGCGGACGATGCCGGCCTTGGCGCGGTCGGCGATATCCTTGTCGGGCGACAAGGCAGCCAGCGCGGTCAGGCCCTTGAGGTCGATCGGGAAGTAGGGGGCCGAGTTGAACTCGGCCATTTCCCAATGTTCGAAATGGTCGAGCCAGGCGCGGACGCGGGCAGCGCCGACCTTCGCCTGCTCCGAACCTTTGCGGCCGGAGCGGGCGAAGGTGGCGTCTGGGAGGAGACTGCCGCCGAGATAGGCTGACGTGTGGAAGAGCAGCGCGTGGTTTTCGGAGAAATACCACTGCACGTCGTTGCCCGGCTCATCCATCCAGTAACGGTAGTTGAGGATGGCGCCGTCGATGCGCGCACGGGTCTTTTCGTTGATGTCCTTGCCCCAGACGGTGCGCGACCAGATGAGCGGCACCAGCGAGAAATCGGCGCAGTCGTGGCAGTCTTCGATCGAAGGCAGGATTTCCTCGATCATCGCATCTGTATCTGGGCCGGAACGGCCGCTCGCGAGACGGGCGAAGGCACGCACCGTATCGCGTTCGGAGTTCTCCGAAATCTGCGTCAGGGTCTCGACGATACGATCGCTCAGCGATGCAGGAGCCTGGCCCTGGCTTTCGGCATGGCAGATCTCGACGCCGAGCGAACGGGAGACGACGAAGCCATCGGCATTGAGGGTGATGCGGAAATGGCGGAAATCGGCGGGCGCCTTTTCCGACGGACCGACATTGAGGCTGGTGGCGCCGGCAGGAAGGGTAAAGTCGAAATCGAAACGCTCGCGCGACATGAAGTCGCCTTCGACCGCAACATTGACCTTCACCTCGACCGGCAGGGGCTCGGAAAGAAGCAGGGTGATATCGCCGCCGAAATAATGCTGGCGGTCGAAATACATGGTGTCCAGGGCCTGTTCGAGGCTTGCGGCGACGGCGCTTGCGACCGGAACGGGCAGGGCGACGCTGGCAGCCGGGCCGGAGAGATAGTCGAACTGGTAGAAATAACGGGCGTCGCGTTCGGCGAGGTCGTCGAAGAACAGCGTGATTTCGTTGAGGCCGGCGACCAGCGGCAGCTCGAATTCCTGCTTGGCTTCGAGATTGCGGCTGTAGGGCGCCATCCAGCCGGCTTCCGTGCCGTTGACCCAGATGACGGCGCCGCCGCAGGTGCCGAGGCGGATCTTTGCCGTGCCGGCGGTTTCCACGTCGATATAGGTCCGGGTCCAGCTGGCGAGCCGGGTCGGGCGGAACCAGAAGCCGGAAAGATCGAGCCGCGGCGAGCCGAAAGGCAGCCACCAACGGGTGGCATCGAAGGCGCCGCGGACATCCGGGCGCTTGCCGCGATAGGTCTCGGCAAAGATGGTGCGGCAGGGATATTCGTGCGGAATGAAGTTCTTGACCTTGGTCAGGAAGAAGAACGGGTCCATCTCGCCCTTCATCGGGGCGTCGGGCACGTCGAACCGTTCCTCGGTGATGCGGCCGAGCTGCCAGTACCGGACGGCTTCGCCCGGCTTCAAGGTTTTCCGCATCCAGTTTGCTTCGGGGTTCATCATCGGTTCCGCACTTATCTAAGTTCGCTGAGGGCCACGGGGGCCACGTCGTTATATTCTTGGTTCTCGCCGGTCATGCCCCAGACGAAGGCATAAGGCCCGGTGCCGGCACCCATATGGATCGACCAGGCGGGCGAAAGCACCGCGTCGAGGTTCTTGACCACGAGATGGCGCGTCTCTTCCGGGCGGCCCATCAGGTGGATGACCCGTTCCTCTTCGGGCAGGTCGAAATAGCAATAGGCTTCCATCCGGCGCTCGTGCAGATGCGGCGGCATGGTGTTCCAGACGCTGCCCTCTGCCAGATCGGTAATGCCCAGCAATAGTAGGCAGGACGGCGTGACTTCCGGATGGATGTACATGCGCAGGTTCCGCAGATTGGCGCGCTTGGGATCGCCAAACGTCAGCATCTTCGATTCCGCCCGCTTGATCAGGCGGTGCGGAATGTCGGCGCCGGCGGGAACCGAATTCATGTAGAACCGGGCGGGCTTATCCGCCGAGGCGCTGGCGACCGAAATGTCCTGGGCGCCGCGGCCGACATAAAGCACGTCGCGGTTTTCCAGGGTGAAGCTCTTGCCGTCGACCGAGACGACGCCGGTGCCGCCGAGATTGGCGATGCCCATTTCACGGGCCGACAGCAGGAAGGGCGTGCCGATCTCTTCGCCCGAACCGAAGCTCAGGGTGGACGATGTCGGAACCGCGCCGCCGAGGATCAGCCGGTCGACATGGGTATAGGTGAAGCTGACCTTGTTCGCCTGGAACAGGTCTTCCATCAGGAATTCGGCGCGCAGACGCGCGGTGTCGTAGGTCTTGATGTCGTTGGGGCCGGCCCCGTAGAGAACCTTCATCGTCATGCCGCCTCGTTTCCCGGTTCCACATGCCGGATGGCTTCGGAAAGGCAGAGGATCGAAAGCGCCTGTCCGTAGCCGGTCGGCTGGATCGGGATATCCCGATAGAATTGCAGGTCATGGCCCATGCGCGTTCCGTAGGAAACGTTGAGCACGGTGCCGGTTTCATCGATATTGGCGAGCACGGCTTCAACGGCCTTGAGGCCGGCCGCGCGCCATTCATGCGTGCCGAGGCCGAGACGGTAGCCCTTGAGCAGTCCGTAACCAAAACCTGCGGTCGCCGAAATTTCCTCGTAGGACGACGGATCGTCGAGCAGGGTGCGCCAGGCACCGGAGGCAGCCTGCAGCGGCAGCAGCGCGTTGACCTGCGCCGTCAGCACGCCGAGCAGGAAATCCTTTACCGGCTTTGAAACCTCGGCGAGATCGAACAGGTCGAGCATGCCGGCGGTGATCCAGGCATTGCCGCGCGCCCAGCGGGCTTCCGCAAAATTATGGCGGCCCTGGAACGTCCAGCCGTGGAACCAGAGGCCGGTCTTGGTATCGGCGAGGTAACGGGAATGGACGAGGAACTGCTTCGATGCCTCGTCGACCAGTTCGCGGCGACCGCTTGCCTCGCCATAGGAGGCGAGGAACAGGGCGACCATATAAAGCGTGTCGTCCCAGAGTTCGTCGTCATTGACCTTATCGGAGACGTGATGTTCGAAGGCGCCTTCCTCGGTGCGGCCCATCTCGCTCATGACGCGGTCCGCCCAGGTGTCGAGAACGGGCTGCCAGCGCGGGTCGCGGGTTTCCCGCCAGAGGACGGACAGGCCGAGCATCGGCGCCGTGGTGTTGACGTTGAGTGTCGGAAGACCCGCTTCGATGCGGGACGCATACCAGTTCTCGATCAGCGCCTTCAGGTCGTCGCGGCCGGTGAACAGCCAGAGACGGATCAGGCCGTAGAGACCGACGCCCTGTGGCCATTCCCAGCTTTCGAAAGAGATATAGTCGCCGGCGGTCCCGTCGAGATTGGGTTCGTGGAAACGACCGTCGTCGCGAAGCCCGGTTATGCCGGCCACGAGGCGATCAAGCTTTTCACGGATATCCCGGGCTGAAAGGCCCATGTCTCAATTCCTCCCTTTGCTGCAGCTCTTGCCGCGCAGCATTTCACTCCGCTTCTCCCGAGCGATGCCCTCATGAAAACATTTGAAAATTGATTGCGCAATCTGAAAATTTTTTGCAGTGTGCGCATCTGTGATGGGAGGATGTGATGGCAGCGACGATCGTGCCGGGCAAGCGCGGCAAGAAAAGCCGGCGGGTGCGGCTGGAGGATATCGCGGAAAAGGTGGGCGTGTCGCTCAGCACCGTCTCGCGGGCATTGGCCGGCGAGAAGGGGGTGCGCGCGGATATTCGCCAGCGGATCATGGAGGCGGCGAAGGACGCCAATTACGCGATGCCGACGCCGGTCGCCGGCAAGAAGGTGATCCTGGCAGCTTCGAGCGCGGCGATGATCGACTATGTGCGCAACCAGTTCACGCTCTATGTGCTGGAAGGGTTGCGGGACCGCGCCCAGGCTCTCGGGCTCGACATCGTCACCCGTGCCGTCGCCGATCAGTCGGAGGAAAAGGTGGTGCTGGAGGAGGCGCGGGTCGATCCGGACGTCGCGGGACTGCTGTTCCTGACCGTTGACGACGAGGGCATGCTCGACGCCACCCGTAGTTTCGCCAAGCCGGTCGTGCTGATCAACGGCGACGATCCGATGATGCGGCTGTCGAGCGTGACGCCCTGCAATCGCTCGGCGGCGCATCTGGCGACGGATTATCTGATCCGGCTCGGGCACAAGCGCATCCTGTTCCTGATGCGCCCGGGGCGGCGGACGATCGACCGGCGCCGCGAAGGCTGGCAGGATGCCTTCCAGCAGCACGGATTGCCGTGTCCCCCGGATCTCGTCGTGCCGGTCGACGACTGGCTGCCCGAGCTTGCCGCCCAGGCGGTCAGCGACCGGCTGCGGAAAAACGGGCTCGATTTCACCGCCGTGCTGACGGCGGGCGACAGTCTCGCGGTCGGCGCGATGATGGGCGTGCAGCAGGTGGGTTATACCGTGCCGGGCGACGTTTCGGTGATGGGCATGGACGACCTACCGCAGGCGGCCTTCCTCAATCCGCCGCTGACCACGGTGCATGTACCGATGCGCGAGCTCGGCGCCGTGGCGCTCGATCTTTTGAGGGACGGCATGACGGGATTTGCAAACCCGGCGCGGCGGGTGGAGCTCGCCTGTTACATCGCCGAGCGGCAATCGACCGGGCCGGCCAGAGGTTAACGCCTGCCAAACGGCGTATTCATGCGCCATTCAGCGGCTTGCTGGAACAATGCGGCTGTTTCGAACATTGATCTGTCGGCGAAATCCCTCCGGCAGATGTCAGCCCGGTTCGAATGCCATTTGGTTTCTCAGGAGGAAGCCCGTGAAGAAAATACTGATGTCCGTCGCGGCACTTTGCGCCCTGTTCGCGGCGCCGTCGATTGCGGATGCGGCCGTGCGCGGGGTTGCCACCGCCGATGTCAACATGCGGTCAGGGCCAAGCACCGGCTATCCGGCCGTCGACGTCATTCCGGCCGGTGCGGCGGTAACGATCTACGGCTGCATGAGCAGCGTCAACTGGTGCGACGTCGCCTTCGTCGGCGGACGCGGCTGGGTGTCGGGCAACTACGTGCAGGCGACCTATCGTTCCAACCGCGTCTATGTCGCCCCCGACTATTACGAGGGCCTCGGCATTCCGATGGTCACGTTCGACGTCGGCAACTATTGGGGCCGCTACTATCGCAACCGCGACTTCTACCGCGATCGCGACCGCTGGGACCGCTACGACTGGAGACGCGAATCGCGTCTTCCGCCTCCTCCGCCCCCGCCGCCGCGCTGGGATCGTGACGGAGCTCCGCGCTGGGACCGTGATCGCAGCTGGAGCCCCGGCGACGCGCAGCCGCCTCGTCCGCCAGTCTGGCAGAGATATCCCGACCGTTTCTTCAGAGATCGGGATTGACTGCAACCGGCCCCTCAGCGGTTCGGCCGTGACGATGACCGGCAACCCGAACCGCTGATCCCGCCCAAAAATTCAAGGAGGCCGCCTATGGGTGGCCTTTTTGCGCTCGGCATTAAGGCAAGCTCATGCCGAGCGTACCGCTCGGCCATGTTCTGACCATTGCGCCTTTTCAGCCTTTTCGATAAGAGACCCCGCAACTTGATGATCCTGTCATAAACGCCGGGATTTCGAGGCGGTTTGAAAGCAGGCGCCCAAGGCTCCCGATCCTTGAGGCGAAACAGTGGTTTTGGTCGGTATGGCTCGCATCGTCATGAAGTTCGGCGGCACTTCGGTCGCCAATCTCGAACGCATTCACAACGTCGCGCGCCATGTGAAACGTGAGGTTGAGGCCGGGCACGAGGTCGCGGTCGTCGTCTCCGCCATGTCCGGCAAGACCAACGAGCTGGTTGGCTGGGTCCAGGACATGCCGAAGGTCTCCGGCGCCAACTCACCTTTTTACGACGCGCGCGAATATGACGCTGTCGTTGCATCCGGCGAGCAGGTGACATCCGGCATTCTGGCGATCGCCCTGCAGTCGATGGGCATCAACGCCCGGTCCTGGCAGGGCTGGCAGATCCCGATCCGCACCGACAGCGCCCATGGGGCAGCGCGGATCATGGAAATCGACGGGTCCGAGATCGTCAAGCGGATGGGCGAGGGCCAGGTGGCCGTCGTCGCCGGTTTCCAGGGGCTCGGCCCCGACAACCGAATCGCCACGCTCGGCCGCGGCGGTTCCGATACGTCGGCGGTGGCGATCGCGGCCGCGGTCAAGGCCGACCGCTGCGACATCTATACGGATGTCGACGGGGTCTATACGACCGATCCGCGTATCGTGCCCCAGGCACGGCGCATGAAGAAGGTCTCCTTCGAGGAAATGCTCGAAATGGCCTCGCTCGGCTCGAAGGTTCTGCAGGTGCGCTCGGTCGAGCTCGCCATGGTATTCAAGGTACGTACCTTCGTGCGTTCCTCATTCGATGATCCAGATGCTCCGGGGATGGGTGATTTCGACAATCCGCCCGGAACGCTGATTTGTGCAGAGGAAGAAATCGTGGAACAGGAAGTCGTCACCGGCATCGCCTATGCCAAGGATGAAGCGCAGATCTCGCTCCGGCGCCTTGCCGACCGGCCGGGCGTATCGGCCGCGATCTTCGGCCCGCTCGCCGAAGCCCATATCAATGTCGACATGATCGTGCAGAACACGTCGGAAGACGGTTCGCGCACGGACATGACCTTCACGGTGCCTTCCGGCGACGTGCAGAAGGCCATGAAGGTGCTCGACGACAACAAGGAAAAGATCGGCTTCGACGTCGTCCAGACCGAATCAGGCCTGGCGAAAGTGTCGGTCATCGGCATCGGCATGCGCAGCCATGCGGGCGTCGCCGCGCATGCTTTCAAGGCACTTGCCGAAAAATCCATCAACATCAAGGCCATCACCACCTCGGAAATCAAGATTTCGATCCTGATCGACGGTGCTTATTCGGAACTCGCTGTTCGGACTTTGCATTCCGCTTACGGTCTCGATAAGAGTTGAGAATGAACCGTTTGGATGCGCCGGCAGTGGCGGGCGCCGTCCTGCGGTTGGGGTGACCTCGTTTCGGGAGAGCATATGCCGATGAGAGACCTGTCGGCAGGTCCGCGCGTTCTGTTGAGGCGGCTACGCGAGTTGATGGCGGAGCCGCTCGAGCCACAGGAGCGCCTTGACCGGATCGTTCGCCAGATCGCCAGCAACATGGTGGCCGAGGTCTGCTCGGTCTATGTGCTCCGCTCCGACGGCGTTCTCGAACTTTATGCGACCGAAGGCCTCAACAAGGAAGCGGTCCACACCTCGCAGCTGAAGATGGGCCAGGGCCTCGTCGGCACGATCGCCGCGTCCGCCCAGCCGCTCAACCTTTCCGACGCGCAGGCGCATCCGGCGTTCCGCTACCTTCCGGAAACCGGCGAAGAAATCTACCATTCCTTCCTCGGCGTGCCGATCCTGCGGGCCGGCCGCACCCTTGGCGTTCTCGTCGTCCAGAACAAGGCGAGCCGCAACTATCGTGAGGACGAGGTCGAGGCGCTCGAAACCACGGCGATGGTGATCGCCGAGATGATCGCCACCGGCGAACTCAAGAAGATCACCAGGCCGGGCCTGGAGCTCGACCTTACCCGCGCCATCACGATCGACGCCGACGCCTATAACGAAGGCATCGGCCTGGGTCATGTGGTGCTGCACGAGCCGCGCATCGTCGTCACCAATCTTCTGAACGAGGACGCGGAAAAGGAAGTCACGCGGCTGGCGGAAGCGCTCGGCTCCTTGCGCATCTCCATCGACGACATGCTGTCGCGCCGCGAAGTCTCCCAGGAGGGCGAGCATCGCGAGGTGCTCGAAACCTACCGGATGTTTGCCCACGACCAGGGCTGGGTTCGCCGCATGGAAGAGGCGATCCACAACGGGCTTACGGCGGAAGCGGCGGTCGAGAAGGTCCAGAGCGATACCAAGGCGCGGATGATGCGCCTGACCGACTCCTATCTGCGCGAGCGGATGCATGATTTCGACGATCTGGCCAACCGGCTTCTGCGCCAGCTGACGGGTTTTTCCGGCCGCGCCTTCGACGAAGGTTTCCCGGTGGACGCGATCATTCTCGCCCGCGCCATGGGGGCGGCCGAACTGCTCGACTATCCCCGCGCCAGCCTGCGCGGGCTCGTGCTGGAAGACGGAGCGGTGACCAGCCATGTGGTGATCGTCGCACGCGCCATGGGCATTCCGGTCGTCGGCCAGGCGGCAGGTGTCGTGGCGCTTGCCGAAAACGGCGATCCGATCATCATCGACGGCGACGACGGCCAGATTCATCTGCGGCCGGTTCTCGACCTGCAGAAGGCCTATGAGGAAAAGGTGCGCCTGCGGGCTCGCCGGCAGGAGCAGTTCAGAGCGCTGAGGGACGTCGAGCCGGTCACCAAGGACGGCAAGCGCATCAGCCTGCAGATGAACGCCGGCCTGCTTGTCGATCTGCCGCAGCTTGCCGAGTCCGGCGCCGACGGCATCGGCCTGTTCCGCACCGAGCTGCAGTTCATGATCGCCTCGACCATGCCGAAGCTCGAGGAGCAGGAGAGTTTCTATCGCAACGTCATCAAGCAGGCGGCCGGGCGGCCGGTGACGTTCCGGACCCTCGATATCGGCGGCGACAAGGTCGTCTCCTATTTCCGCGCCCAGGAAGAGGAAAACCCGGCGCTCGGCTGGCGGGCGATCCGCTTGTCGCTGGACCGGCCCGGACTTCTGCGCACGCAGCTTCGGGCGTTGCTCAGGGCTTCCGCCGGCGCCGAGCTCAAGATGATGTTGCCGATGGTGACCGAGGTCTCGGAAATCCACGCGGTGCGAGAACTGATGCAGAAGGAAGTGCAGCATCTTTCGAAGTTTGGCCACAGCCTGCCGCGCAAGCTGCAGTTCGGGGCGATGCTCGAAGTGCCGGCGCTGATGTGGCAGCTCGACGAACTGATGGCGGAAGTGGACTTCGTCTCGGTCGGCTCCAACGACCTGTTCCAGTTCACCATGGCAGCCGACCGCGGCAATGCCCGGGTTTCCGACCGTTTCGACAATCTCGGCAAGCCGTTCCTGCGCATTCTGCGCGATATCGCGCGGGCTGGCGAGCGTAACAAGACGGTGGTGACGCTGTGCGGCGAGATGGCGGGCAAGCCGCTCTCGGCCATGGCTCTGCTGGGCATCGGTTTCCGCTCGGTTTCCATGTCCCCGACCTCGATCGGACCGGTCAAGGCGATGCTGCTCGGGCTTGACATCGACAAGTTGTCCGCTGAATTGAACGCGGCACTCGACGATATAAGGTCGCCGGAGCCGATCCGCGCGCTGCTTCTGCGGTTCGCCGAGGCCAACAATATCCCCGTCTAGCGGATAAAAAGAATAAACGGAGTTAGTGGGTGGCGAAGCTTCCTGTCGAAAAGATGCGCGAGCTGGAACGCCGGTTCGGCGAGATCGAGGCGCGCATGTCGGAAGGTCCGGCGGCCGACGTCTATGTCAAGCTGGCGTCCGAATATTCCGAACTGCAGCCGGTGGTGCGCAAGATCCGCGAATACGAGAAGTCGATCGCCGAGGTGGCCGATCTGCGCGCGATGCTGACCGACAAGGGCACCTACCGCGAGATGCACGAGCTTGCGGAAATGGAGCTGCCGGAGGCCGAGGAGCGGCTCGAGACGCTGGAAAAGGACATGCAGGTCCTGCTTCTGCCCAAGGATGCGGCCGACGAGAGGAGTGCCATCCTCGAAATCCGGGCCGGCACCGGCGGTAACGAGGCGGCACTTTTCGCCGGCGACCTGTTCCGCATGTACGAGCGTTATGCCGCCACCAAGGGCTGGAAGGTCGAGGTCCTGTCGGCAAGCGAAGGCGAGGCGGGCGGCTACAAGGAAATCATCGCGACCGTGACCGGACGCGGCGTGTTTTCGAAGCTGAAGTTCGAATCCGGCGTGCACCGGGTGCAGCGCGTGCCCGATACGGAAGCGAGCGGCCGCATCCACACCTCGGCCGCGACCGTGGCGGTGATGCCGGAGGCCGAGGAGATCGACATCGAGATCCGGCCGGAAGATATCCGCATCGATACGATGCGCTCGTCGGGCGCCGGGGGCCAGCACGTCAACACGACCGACTCCGCCGTGCGGATCACCCACATGCCGAGCGGCATCGTGGTGACCAGTTCGGAAAAATCGCAGCACCAGAACCGCGCCAAGGCGATGCAGGTGCTGCGCACCCGTCTCTACGACATGGAGCGCCAGAAGGCTGACAGAGAGCGCTCCGCCGACCGCAAGAGCCAGGTCGGCTCGGGCGATCGCTCCGAGCGCATCCGTACTTATAATTTCCCCCAGGGGCGGGTGACCGACCACCGCATCAACCTGACGCTCTACAAGCTCGACCGGATGATGGAAGGTGATATCGACGAAGTGGTCGATGCGCTGATAGCCGACTATCAGGCCGGCCAGCTTGCGCAGCTCGGCGAGCAACACGGATGACGACGCTCGGGGCGGCTGTCGCGGATGCCAGATCGCGGTTTTCGGCGGCCGGCCTGTCGGATGCGGCGATCGAGGCGCGGCTGCTGATCGGCGGTCTGCTCGGCCTTTCGTCGACGGAAGTTTTTACCGGCGGCGACCGTGTCCTGACGGACGAGGAACTGTCACTGGTCGAGAAAGCAGTCGAGCGGCGCTTGAAACGGGAGCCGGTGCACCGCATATTAGGGTTACGTGAATTCCACGGCATGGAGCTCCTGATTTCGAAGGAAACGCTGGAGCCGCGCCCGGACACCGAAATCCTGGTAGATTCGATGCTCGCCCATGTGAGGCAGATTGTCGCAGGAAAGGGTTCGGCACGTATTCTCGATCTTGGAACCGGAACCGGCGCAATCGTTTTGGCACTGCTGAAAGAAAGCCCGCAAGCTCAAGGGATCGGCAGCGATATTTCGGAGGACGCCCTGCAAACGGCGTCGCGGAATGCGGCGCGGCTGGGAATGTCCGAAAGATTTCAAGCGATCCGCAGCGATTGGTTCGACGCAATTTCTGGCCGGTTCGACATAATCGTGTCAAATCCGCCTTATATATGTAGCGGTGTTATCCCCGCATTGGACCCGGAAGTCCGGGATTTCGATCCGCTGACAGCGCTAGATGGAGGTCCGGATGGGCTCGAAGCCTATCGCGCGATTGCAGCGAGTGCAGGAGATTTCCTCGAAAAGGACGGCGTTATCGGCGTCGAGATCGGGTTCGATCAAAAGGAAACCGTGACCGCGATTTTCCGCGTCGCCGGCTTTACGCTGGTGGAGGCGCTACGCGACTACGGCGACAATGATCGAGTTCTCGTATTTACCGTGAATCATCCTTGATTTTGCAGGCAAAAGAAAAGGCTTGGATTCCCGGAGGAAGCGGGATAGCTTGCAAATACGCACTGGGACGGCTGGGAATGAACAGCGATTCGTTCGGGTTACAGGGCAACCCTTTGATCCTTCTCTTTTCGAAGAGTTGCGAAGGTTGAACAATTCCCGGTGCGTGAATCAGTTAATTTGACTTTCACAAGCGGCAGGACGCTTTGATCGGCCTGTGCGCGGCACGCGAAGTCTTGTTCGGCTCTGTCCGACAGACCGCGTGGCCCCTTATCAGCGAAGACAGAGAATTGGTGAACGATAGATGAGGCCAGGACAGCAGAACAAACGCGGTCGAGGTCGCGGCAGTAACAACAATAACAATAATGGCGGCGGCGGCGGCGGTGGAAATAACAACTTCAACCGCAAGGGCGGCAATCCTCTCAGCCGTACCTACGATAGCTCCGGCCCGGACGTGAAGATCCGCGGGACCGCCCAGCATATCGCCGAAAAATATAGCCAGCTCGGCCGCGACGCCCAAAGTTCAGGCGATCGCGTGATGGCGGAGAACTATCTCCAGCACGCCGAACACTATAACCGCATCATTGCCGCCGCACAGGCGCAGATGCAGGATCGGTTCCAGCACGACAATCGCGGTGAGTATCAGGATCGGGACGGCAACGTTCAGGATCAGGACGACATGGACAATAGCGACGGCGAGGACAATGGTTTCTCGCAGCAGCCGTCCATGGACGAAGCGCCGCAGCCGCACGTCCAGCAACAGCAGCCGCGCCGGGAGCAGCGTGAACAGCGCGAGCCCCGTGAACAACGCGAACCTCGCGACCAACAGCGCGAACCTCGCGACCAGCGGGAACCCCGCGAACAGCGTGACCAGCAGCGCGAACGG
>NZ_JALBGW010000140.1:0-12363 GCF_023006485.1 Neorhizobium sp. BETTINA12A | reverse complement strand
CTTCGGTCGCGGCATGCACCAGGGCCAGGCAGATCGCCCGGTCGAACCCTTCTTCACCGGGCCGGATGCGGCCACGCCCGCCCTCGGCGCGGAACACCGAAGAAAAGCGCTGGCTCATCAACAGCGGCACGGGCACGGGCCAGCGCAGCTTCTGCGCCAGAAGGAGATCGGCAAGCCACCAGCCGAGCGCTTCGGCATCCGGGCGGATCGTGTGCGTTTCACGGATGATCGCCGCGGCCGCGAACGGCGCGGCTGATCCGGCGAGGCCGAGGTCGTCAAAAACCTGCGCGAGCGTTGCCAGCGGCTCGTCCCATTTGATGCCGAGCATGCCGGCTACCGTCTGCAGCATTTCCGCATCAAGCGCGGCCGAACGCGAGGCAAGCCGCTTCCAGCCCGAAAGGATCTGACCGGCCGGACCGGGATCGTCTCGCGGCTTGCGCAACAGCCAGGCATCGCGCAGCCCCGCCTCGTCTTCCGAACGCCCCGCAAGCCGTACAGCCGCCGTCGCGCATTTCAGCGCTAGCCGCTGCCGCCAGGCGACCGCCCAGTCCGGTTCGGCCCGAACGATCTGATCGAGCGGATAGAGCGCGCCACCCGCCATGAATGCCGCATCCGCGGTGTCCGCGGCAAAGGTCTGGGGACCTGCCCAGCGAGCTGCCGGCATGGGCTGAAACGGCGTCTTCGGAGATACGGCCTTGGGAATCATGGGCGAGAGCGTAAATTTTATGTGCGCTTGTGGCCACCGATCGCGCAGCAATCCGCACCGTCGGCCGCGGATTTGCACCGTTATTTGCAGGACGCCGCTGCGAAAACGCTGAAAATCGGCGAGCCGAGGCCCCTGCCCCTGTCGATCAATAGGAGTTGAGTTTTGCGGATCGGCGCGTCGCCCTACATAGGGTGCGGCTGGTCAAGGAGGATTTCAGTTTGACGTTCCATCGGATGATTACATCTCTCGCCGTAGTCCTTGCCCTTTCGGCGCCAGTGCTTTCGGGACCGGCCTGGGCGCAGCAACCGCGCGGCGGTGACGAGAACCGCGAGCGCGGCCGCCAGACGGAGCAGGGTGCCGGTGGTGGCATCTTCAGCCTGATCCCGGCCGATTCCACCACCGAACATGTCTTCAACTCGCCTTCCGGCGATCTCCCCTATACCGCGACAGCCGGCACGCTGGATCTGTTCGGCCAGGACGGCAATCGCTCGGCGAAGATCTTTTACACCGCCTATATCGCCAAGAACCGGGCACCTTCTGCTTCAGGGGGCGGCCGGCCGCTCACCTTCGCCTTCAACGGCGGCCCGGGCGCCGCCTCCGCTTATCTGCATCTCGGCCTGGTCGGTCCGAAGATCCTTGAATTCGGCGCAAGCGGCGACAACGGCACGACGCCCCGGCTGAAGGACAATCCCGAAAGCTGGCTCGCGTTCACCGATCTCGTGCTGATCGATCCGGTTGGTACCGGCTGGAGCCGCGCCGCCAGCAACGACGCGGCTGGCGGTTATTACGGCGTGCGGCAGGATGCCGACAGCCTCTCCAAGGCGATCGCGCTCTACGTCCAGAAGAACAACCGGCTCGATGCGCCGAAATACCTGCTCGGCGAGAGTTATGGCGGTTTTCGCGCCGCCAAGGTCGCCGTGTCTCTGAAGAACAGTCAGGGGATGCTGGCCTCGGGTATCATCATGCTGTCGCCGCTGGTGGAGGGTCGTTTCCTCGCCAATTCCGACGATCCCTTGAGTGCGGCGCTGCAGCTTCCCTCGCTCGCCGCAGCCGAGATGGAGCGCCGCAACCAGTTCACGCCGGAAAAGCTTGCCGATGCCGAACGTTTCGCCATCGGTGACTATCTCGTTGGGCTTGCCGGCCCCTCCCCTACCGGCCAGGCGGCCGATACGCTCTATGGCCGGGTTTCCGAACTCACCGGCATTCCGAAGGACATCGTCGTCCGCACCCGCGGTTTCGTGGGCGATGTTTATGCCAAGCAGATGGGGGGGCCGGGAAAGATCGTCAGCCCCTATGACGCTGCCTACGCGGTGCCGGATGCCTATCCGGAAGATGCCGTCACCCGCAACGACGACCCGATCCTCGAAGGTTACACGCGCGCCTATGGCGCGGCCTTTGCCGCCTATGCCCGCAACGAGCTCGGGTTTGCGAGCGAAATGACCTATTCGCTGCTGAACGAGGAGGTGAACCGCCGCTGGGAATGGAACGGCAGCCGCGGCGGAGATTCGCGCTCGCTCGCCAGCGCCAGCACCGATATCCGCGACCTGCTTTCGGTCATCCCGTCCTTCAAGCTGATGATTGCCCACGGCTACAGCGACGCGCTGACGCCTTACGGCGCCAGCCGCTACGTCATCGATCACCTGCCGCCTGAACTTGCTTCTGGCCGCGCCGAGCTGAAGGTCTATCGCGGCGGGCACATGTTCTACATCAAGCCGGATTCACGCCGCAGTTTTGCAGGCGACGTCAGGGCGTTTTACGAGGCCAAGGCGACGGATTGAATTTGCCAGCTGTTCGATGACGGACGGGTCACCGTGATGTGAATGCGTCGTGCCTTGCTGGTCCGTGCTCGAAACCGCTACTAGCTGACATACGTTGATTTTCAGAAAGATTTTTCGGTCCATGACCAGCGAATACCAGATGTCGCGGCGCGCCTTCGTGATAGGCTCCGTCTCGATGACCGCGACGCTTGCCGGCTGCGCCACCACCACTGAACGGGCTCCGGTTCCGGAAATGGCCCGCCGCCCGATCGAGCCTCCGAGCGAAGTTGAATTGCAGGCCCGATACGCCGCCCTCGAGGACAGCGGCCATCTCCTGCCGGCGATCCCTTACAAGCAGATCGACCCGAAATATTATCGCCAGCGCGTGGTCGATCCGACCGGCGAACTGCCGGGCACCGTGGTCGTCGATACGCCTGGCCGTTTTCTCTACGTGGTGGAGCCCGGCGGCACGGCGATGCGTTACGGCGTCGGCATCGGCAAGGACGGTTTTGCCTGGCAGGGCGAAGGGGTCATCCACTGGCGCCAGCCCTGGCCGCGCTGGAAACCGCCGAACGAGATGGTCGCGCGCCAGCCGAGCCTCAAGAAGTTTTCCATCGAGAACGGCGGCATGGATCCGGGCGTCAAGAACCCGCTCGGTGCGCGAGCGCTCTACATCTTCCAGAACGGCCAGGACACGCTCTACCGCCTGCATGGCTCGCCGGAATGGGCTTCCATCGGCAAGGCGTCGTCGTCGGGCTGCGTGCGCCTGGTCAACCAGGACGTCATGGATCTCTATGCGCGCGTCCCCTACCACGCCCGGATCGTCGTGCATCAGGATATGTTGAAGGCCGCTCCGGTTGTATGACGCGGCTGCTCCGACGATGTTGTTTCGCTGCGGCCGCATGATGTAAGAGGTCCGGTGCCGCATCGCGCGAAGCGGCGCTAAAAGCGGGCGGAGGCTTAAACTGGATCTGGACGACGAGACGCAGCAATCCGATGCGCCGACGCCGCGCATGCTGTCATGGGCGCGCAATTCGACGATCTATCGCATAAACCGGCGCATGCACACGGAAAAGCAGCTTTTCGATGCCATATCGCGCAAGGCACGTGAGAAATTCGAGGATATCGGCGAGGTCCAGGTCAGGGCGCTGGCCGAGTTCGCGGTGAAATTCGCTTATGACAACAAGGCGCTGGATGATGCCGCCTTTGCCGAGATGAGCACTCGCTCGGGCATGCGCGGCGGCAGGTCCAGACGGGCCATCGCCCAGAAACTGTCGCAGAAGGGCGTGGCGAGCAGCACGGTTATGGCCGCGATTGCCGAGGCGGATGATTTCCATGCGGCCCTCATCCTTGCCCGCAAACGCGCCTTCGGGCCGTTCCGCAGGGGCGAACTCGACGAAAAACGCAAGGCGAAGGAGTTCTCCGCCTTCGCCAGGGCCGGTTTCAGCTTCGATATCGGCAAGAAAATCTTCGAGATGTCGCTCGATGAGGCCGAGGAGGCGCTGGATGCGGGCCGCGACCTCTAGGCGCCAGGGCGCCGCCGGCCGTCAGGCCTGCTTGAGCGCCGGGTCGTCCAGCGCCGGATTGTAGAAGAGCGACAGCGTCAGGCTTTTTGCGATGCGCTCGGCCGTTGTCATGAACCAGGCTTTCGCCTCGGGGCTCGGAGTCATGTCATCCAGTGTCGCGGCAAACAGCTCCAGCCATTTCGGGAAAAGCTCCGGCGTCATGTTGGCGACGCCTGCATGCGCCTGGACCGGCTTTCCGCCATAGGCACCGTTGCGGAAGGCGACGGAGGACCAGAAGCTCTTCATTTTCGCCATATGCTCCGGCCAGCGTCCGGAAAGCCGCGCGTTGAAGACCGGTCCCAGTTCCGGATGCGCCAATATGCGGGCGTAAAAGGTATCGACCAGCTTGCCGATGAAGGCGTCGTCGATGCCTATCGCCTTCATCTGCGCTTCTGCGCGGTCACGGATGGCCGCGACATGCGCCGCGCGCCCCTGCAATTCGTCACTCATCTCAAAACCTTGGGTTCCGCCGCATTTGCGGCCCGTCTTATATAGGTCCTGCGGATGCCGGACCCAAGCCCTGACGCCCGGTTGCGACGATGTGTCAGGTGAAAATGGGCGGCAATGTCAAACTTGCGTGAGCGGTGCCACTACGACCGTGCTGCGGTCGCGATTGTCTCGGCAAGCCATTCGTTGAGACTTTGATCGTTGGCGGTAGCGGCGATGACGGCCGCTTCATGAGTGCGCGGATCGAGCCGGACGTTGAATCGTCCCGAAAACGAGCGAAAAGGCTCAATCCCCTTTTCCTTGCAGATTTCAAGGAAGGTCTGGAGCGACTTTTGACCCTCCGCCATCAGGCCATCGAGACTGTCGGAGTAGAAGTCGGCGCCGCCATTCAGGCCGAGGAATTCCCCGCGAAACATGCCGATCTCCGGATCAAGTGAGACAACCGCTTTGTGGCCTTCGATTTCGATGACGTTCCTCATGGTTTCACTCCATGGCTTTCAAGCCATTTTCGAATGCTGGCGACCGCGCCCTTGTCCGTATCGGGCGATGGATGTGGGCGATGAAATACCCTGACCTCGCCGAACAGCACGACGCCAATGCGGGATCCCTCCCGCTCGGTCACGTCCGCACCAAGCGCTACGAACATGGCCTCGATATCCACCCATCGGATCGAACCGCTCGCGGGCCTTGCATAGATCAGCTCAAGCGTGACGCGATGGCGTTTCTTCATGCTGATTGGTACCACTATATAGTACCAAAATAAAGAGGCCAGCAACAACGCCAGTCTCGATCCATGACAGCGAATGGGAAACGGGTATCAGACGCGCTCCAGCGCCACCGCGATCCCCTGCCCGACGCCGATGCACATCGTCGCAAGCGCGTAACGGCCCTTGCGGAGCGACAGTTCGAGCGCTGCGGTGCCGGAGATGCGGGCGCCGGACATGCCGAGGGGGTGGCCAAGCGCGATCGCGCCGCCGTTCGGATTGATATATTCGGCGTCTTCCTGCAGGCCGAGTTCGCGCAGGACCGCGATGCCCTGGCTTGCGAAGGCTTCGTTGAGTTCGATCACGTCGAAATCCTTCGGCGAGATGCCGAGACGCGCGCAAAGCTTCTGGGTGGCTGGCGCCGGGCCGATGCCCATGATGCGCGGTGGAACGCCGGCGGTGGCGCCGCCCATGATGCGGGCGATCGGGGTCAAGCCGTATTTCTTCGCCGCCGCTTCCGAAGCGATGATCAGGGCCGCTGCGCCGTCGTTGACGCCCGACGCGTTGCCGGCGGTCACCGTCGCACCCTCGATCTTGTTCAATACCCGGAGCTTGGCGAGCGCTTCGATATTGGTCGCGCGAGGATGTTCGTCCTTCGCAACAACCACCGGATCGCCCTTCCGCTGCGGGATGGTCACCGAGGTGATTTCCTTGGCGAGGCGGCCGTTCTCCTGGGCTGCCGAGGCTTTCGCCTGGCTGCGGACCGCAAACGCATCCTGGTCCTCGCGGGAAACCTTGTAGTCGATCGCCACGTTGTCGCCGGTTTCCGGCATGGAATCGACGCCATACTGCTTTTTCATCAGCGGGTTGACGAAACGCCAGCCGATCGTGGTGTCGTAGATCTCGGCATTGCGCGAGAACGCGGTATCGGCCTTCGGCATCACGAAGGGCGCTCTGGACATGCTTTCGACGCCGCCGGCGATCATCAGTTCGGCCTCGCCCGCCTTGATGGCGCGGGCAGCGGTGATGACCGCATCCATGCCCGAACCGCACAGCCGGTTCATGGTCGTGCCGCCGAGCGAGACCGGCAGACCGGCAAGCAGCGCCGACATGCGCGCGACGTTGCGGTTGTCTTCGCCGGCCTGGTTGGCGCAGCCGTAGATGACATCGGCAACCGCTTCCCAATCGACGGACGCGTTACGTTCCATCAACGCTTTCAAGGGGATAGCGCCAAGGTCGTCGGCGCGGACGGCGGAGAGCGAGCCGCCGAAACGGCCGATCGGGGTGCGGATATAATCGCAGATATAGGCTTCGGTCATGATCTTCTCTCTCACAGTTTCGGCACGACGAGATCGGCGACGGGTCCATCGATATGGAGGCGCGCGCCGGTCATGGCCTGCAGTTCCTCGACTGTCATGCCGGCCAGCTTTTCGCGCAGGACGAAATGCTTTTCGACGATGTCGACGACGGCATGGCTCGTATAGACCCGAGTGATACAGGCAACGCCGGTCAGCGGAAAGGTACATGCTTCAACTAATTTCGGATCGCCGTTCTTGGTGACGTGTTCGGTGATGACGCAGACCTGCTTGGCGCCGTGCACGAGGTCCATGGCGCCGCCGACGGCCGGTACGCCCTTGGAGCCGACCCGCCAGTTGGCGAGGTCGCCGTTCTGGGCCACCTGCAGCGCGCCCAATATCGCAACGTCGAGATGGCCGCCGCGCACCATGGCAAAGCTGTCGGCATGGTGGAAGAAGGCGGCGCCCGGCTTCAGCGTCACGGCCTTCTTGCCGGCGTTGATCAGGTCCCAGTCCTCCTCGCCTTCGGCGGGCGCTTCGCCGAAGTTGAGGATGCCGTTTTCGGTGTGGAAGATCGCCTCGCGGCCCGGCGGCTGGTAGCGGGCGACCATTTCCGGAAAACCGATGCCGAGGTTCACATAGGCGCCATCCTTTATGTCCTGGGCGGCGCGCCAGGCGATCTGGGCGTTGGAAAGCTTGATGTCTTCGCGCGTATCGATGGTCATGCCTGGGCTCCTGGGGCGTAGGCCACTCCGGCTCGGATGAGCTCTTCTTCCTGCTGCGGGTTGGCGACCTCGACGACGCGGTCGATGAAGATGCCGGGCGTCACGACGTGCTCGGGATCGATGCCGCCTGGGGGCACGATCTTCGACACCTGCACGATCGTCTTGGCGGCGGCCATGCACATCAGCGGATTAAAGTTGCGGCCGGCCTTGTTGTAGGTGAGGTTGCCCAGTGGATCGCCGAGCTGCGCCTTGACGATGGCGAAATCCGCCTTCAGCCAGCGTTCCTGGACATAATGGCGGCCGTCGAACTCGGCGATCACCTTGCCGTTGGCAAGTTCGGTGCCGTAGGCGGTCGGCGTGTAGAAGGCCGGGATGCCGGCGCCGCCGGCGCGGATGCGCTCGGCAAGCGTGCCCTGGGGCACCAGTTCAAGCTCGATCTGGCCCGCGAGATAACGGTCGGTGAAGGCGCGCGGATCCGACGACTTCGGAAACGAGCAGATCATCTTTCTGACCATGCCCGCGTCGATCATCGCGGCAATGCCGATGCGGCCGTTGCCGGCATTGTTGTTGATGACGGTCACGTCCTTGATACCCTTGTCGATCAGGGCGTGGATCAGCTCGATCGGCGCCCCTGATCCGCCAAAACCGCCGATCATGATGGTCGCGCCATCACCGATCTCGGAGACGGCTTCCGCCGTGCTCCCGATTGTCTTGTCCATACGGGATATCTCCTTCGCTATACTCGGCGGAGGTGACCGCCGTGCTCGGGGGCAAGAGATAGATCAGCGCGGGATGGACAGCAAGGAATATGTGCGATAATTGATCTTTGTTCGTATATCGCACATACTGCGTGAACTGGTTATGCGGACGCAGTTGCTTTGCATTGCCTCGACAAGGTTCAGGGAGAAACCATGCAGGAAACGGATTTCGTCAGCGGATTCGCGCGAGGCCTGAAGGTCATTGAGGCTTTTGGCGAGACGACGCCGCGGCTGGCGATCGCCGATGTGGCGAAGGCGACCGGGCTCGACCGGGCGACGGCCCGCCGCTGCCTGCTCACCTTGGCCGAACTCGGTTATGCCGATTATGACGGAAAATTCTTCGTGCTGACGCCGAAGATTTTGCGGCTCGGCCATGCCTATCTCTCCGCCACCCCCCTGCCCCACATCGTCCAGCCTTTTCTCGACAAGCTTGCCGAGGAGGTCCATCAGAGCGCATCCGCAAGCGTGCTCGATGGCACCGAAGTCGTTTATATCGCCCGCGCCTCGCAGAAGCGGGTGATGTCGATCAACCTGATGCCCGGCAGCCGCCTTCCCGCCTATTGCGCCTCGATGGGCCGCGTCCTGCTGGCGGCCATGCCCGATAGCGAAAGCCTGGCGCTCCTGAAACAGAGCAACCTCAAATCCTTCACGCCCCGCACACTCACCGATCCTGTCCGGCTGATGGAGGAGCTTGCCCGCGTCCGCGAACAGGGTTTTGCCGTCATCGATCAGGAACTCGAACTCGGCCTCTGTTCGATTGCGGTACCGCTGGAAAACGACCGCGGCCGGGTGGTCGCCGCAATCAATATCGGTGCGCCGGCAGCAAGCGTCCCCGCCGCCGAAATGGCGGACCAGTATCTGGAGCCGCTGAAGGGCGTCGCAAGGCTTTTGAAATCGCTGCTGCGCTGAACCCATCAGCGCCGTGAATCGATGAGGCCGGATCGATTCAATCATGTCGTTGGACGGCAGAATCCGGACTTGCGATTCTGCTGGCATGACCAGCGAACCGCTTCTCCTCACCCGGCGCGACCCCGCCCGCAACATGGCCCGCTTCTACGTGCTTACGGTCGAACCCGATCTTTTCGAGGGGGCGGCGCTCACCCGCAACTGGGGCCGTATCGGTACCAAAGGCCGTTTCCGCATCGATCTGTTCGGCTCGCGGCAGGAGGCGGAACGCCGGCTGGTCGCGCTTGTCCGCAGCAAGGTGCGGCGCGGTTATCGGCAGCCGGCGGAGCCAGGTTGACAGCTGTCAACTCGAGTCCACCCTTTAGCGGGTAGCCTTGCGCCAGCCCGCAGACAGTGCCTCATCTTCGCTGCAGAACCATCGCTCTCCGTATTGCCTGCTAATAATAGTGGCGTTGTAATCCAGCTGTCCGGGAACATGAAAGATTCGTTCCCGGGAGTTGATGGAGACATTACCTTTGATGTTGCAGGCGGGGTCGTACCACTCGCGGGGCGCAATTGCGTAGCCGCCAGTCGTGGTGAAAGCGGCGAGTGAGGCGGCGACTACCAGAAGCGGAAATTTGCTCATGGCCGAATATAGCGGCCCGGTTCTTATATCCTCTTTCCCTGGTCGCTCGAGTTTTAGCAATTGAGGGCTGAGACGTGACGTTGCATCTCGACAGACGTCCTCGAGCAACGGGTTGACAGCTGTCAACTCGCCTCCGCATGATCCTTGGGGATGGCGGGTGAGCCTCTATGGCCGTTGCCGGCGATTGATGGTCTAACCGAAGCGTCAGGCGACGCCTGCCCTGGGGAGGGATCATGAAGCGCATAACCGGTAACCGTTTGAGGCTGTCGCTTTTGATCCTGTTCGGCTGGGCGCTGATCGGGTGGCTTGCAGGTCCGCTCCTGGCGCTTGTCGGTGAGCCTTCCATCGATCTCGGCGGCATTTCCATTCCGAAGGCATTGCTCTTCGCCGTTATTTTCCTGATCAGCATGTCGGCTCTGTTCGACAGCCGGGAAGTCGGCCTTACCGCGCCGATTTCCGGGCGTTCGCTGCTGCTGGTATGGCTGCCCGGTCTTTATGCCGTCTGCTTCCTGCTGCTGGCGGCCTGGTCCGGCCTTCCGTCGGTCGCACTGGCATCCTCGCTGCTTGTCTCGACGACGCTTGGAGCGGCCTCGCAGGAACTGATGTTCCGGGGCATCCTGTTTGCGGGATTGCGATCCCGCTATTCGGTCCTCAAGACGACGTGGATCTCGAGCATTTTCGCCGGCATCGCCTGGTTCCCCGTCTGGATCTGGTACGGCGCCTGGGAACAAGGTGTTGCCGATACGATCCTCGGCTTCCTGCTGAGCATTCTGTTCTCGGCAATCCGCGTCAGAACCGGCTCGCTTTATCCCGGCATCCTGCTGCATGCGGTTTGGAGCTATTGCCTCACGCTGCTGAGGTTGAGCGGGGAGGGCGTGTTCTGGAGCCAACTGCTCTTCATCGCCCTCGTCATTCCCCTTCCGATCTATGGGCTGTTCCTGCTGCGGAAGAAGGCTCTTGCGGCCATGCCGGACGTCGCAGCTGGTTGACGAACGGCCGCAAGATATCCGAAGGCGATCGGCAGTTGACAGCTGTCAACTTGATGATGCGTTGAGAATAATCACTGATGTTATTGCCCTGAATTTGAGAGCACGAGCGATGAAATAGTTTCGTCCCCGCCCGTTTCCGGCAGGTTATGCTTGCATCCAGCAAATGCCGGGGAAAACGACGGATGACCACGCTTAATGTCTTGTTAACCAAAAAGTCCTTGACGCGAATCGCCGTGTCGCCCACGTTGGTAACGGCGGGAGGCGAAGAATTTCCGTTTAGGCGTAACCGGGCGCTCAGCCTGTTAATTCGGTCGCCTACCGTAGAAATCGGCAAAAGAATCGCTGCCCGGTCAACCCGGCTTCACATCGGAGGCCTATCCTGTCCCCGGTGGTCCAAAAAGGAGCAGGGCATGGTCGGCACGAATGAGGAAGAACCCATGGCTGTATCGGCGAAAAAATCGGGCGCTCTCAGCGCGGACGTCGCGGCCAAGCCGCGGATGCTCGCCGACGAGGCGATCGCCAGGGATGCGCGGGCGCTGTCCGAGCAGCTGAAGGCGATGCGCGAGCGGCTTTTCCCGCCGGCCTCGATGAAAACGCTGAGAGCCTTTTCCTCCGGCGAGGCCGCCAAGCTGATCGGCGTCTCCGACGGTTACCTGCGCCAGCTGTCTTTGGCAGGGGAGGGGCCCCAGCCGGAAACCGGTGCCGGCGGACGGCGCTTTTATTCGCTCGCCGATATCAATGCGCTCCGCCACTACCTCGCCGACCAGGCGCTCGCCAAAGGCAACCATGCCAAGGCGCGTTCCTACCTGCCGCATCGCGACGGCGCCCGCGGCGAACATCTGCAGGTCATCTCGGTCACCAATTTCAAGGGCGGTTCCGGCAAGACCACGTCCGCCGTGCATCTGGCGCAATATCTCGGCCTGACCGGCCACCGGGTGCTGGCGATCGATCTTGATCCGCAGGCTTCACTCTCTGCACTGTTCGGTTATCAGCCGGAGCTGGATCTCACCGGCAACGACACGCTTTACGGCGCAATCCGCTACGATGCCGAGCAGCGTCCGCTTTCGGACATCATCCGCGGCACCTACTTTCCGGGCGTCGATATCATCCCCGGCAATATCGAGCTGCAGGAATTCGAGCATGTGACGCCGCAGGCGCTGGCACGCCGGCAGGAAGGCCAGGATGCCGGGCCGCTGTTCTTCGCTCGCATCCAGGCGGCCATCCAGACGGTCGAGGCCGATTACGACGTGGTGGTGATCGACTGCCCGCCGCAGCTCGGCTACCTGACGCTGTCGGCGCTCTGCGCCTCCACCTCGGTCGTCGTCACCGTGCATCCGCAGATGCTCGACGTCGCGTCGATGAACCAGTTCCTGTTCATGACCTCCGACCTTCTGTCGGTGGTGCGCGAGGCGGGCGGCACCCTGAATTTCGATTTCCTGCGCTATCTCGTCACCCGGTTTGAGCCGAACGACGGGCCGCAGGCGCAGATTGTCGGTTTCATGCGTTCGCTGTTCGGCGAACGGGTGCTGACCGCGCCGATGCTGAAATCGACAGCGGTATCGGATGCCGGCCTCACCAAGCAGACGCTTTACGAGGTCGGCCGCGAGAACTTCACTCGCACCACTTATGACCGGGCCGTCGAAGCAATGAATGCCGTCAACGGCGAAGTCGAGGCGCTGATCCACTCCGCCTGGGGATGGTGAGGCGCAAGCAGGACATCAAGAGAAGGCGATGACGATGGCTGGAAGCCGCAAGAACGAGTTGAGGGCGCTGTTTGCGGGAGGACTTGCACCGAGCGAGCCGGCCCGTGCGCCTGAAACCAAATCCATGCCCGAAGCCGAAACCGGCCCGGTTGCGGCGGGGGAGGGCGCGCCGCCGCCCCGCAG